>CAMEUH010000094.1 GCA_945938055.1 uncultured Eubacteriaceae bacterium
GTAGGAACTGGATGGATAGCCATAATATACCCAGAGGAAGGTACAGATTTTCATGTTCTTTCCCGGAGCCATGAGAACTTTAACGCCATCCTGTGTTACAATATCGATTTCACCCGGCCCCAGTTCTTTATAATCCTGATAACCAAGATTCTGATAAGCGAAAGATTCAAAGGAGATGCAGTAGGCATCCTCCTTCTTTCCAATTACAATCGGTGTTCTGCCATATTTATCCCTTGCTGCGTAAATTCCCTTTGGTGTCATGACCATAAGGGTCAGGGAGCCGTCGACCTGCTCTAAGGCATAATGAATTCCTTCGATGATGTTTTCTTTCTGGTTAATCATGGCAGCTACCAGTTCGGTCGGATTAATGTCACCACCGCTCATTTCAAGAAAATGGGAATTACCGTTGGTAAACAGCATATCCACAAGCTCTTTGGCATTATTGATTTTGCTGACTGTAGTAATGGCATAGGTGCCGTGATGGGACCGAACGATTAGAGGCTGTGGTTCATAATCGGAAATACAGCCAATCCCGTAATAACCCTTCATGACCTGTACATCCTTGTCAAATTTTGTACGGAAAGGGGAGTTTTCAATGTTATGAATGGCACGGTCAAAACCATTTTCGCCGTAAACGGCAAGTCCGCCACGTCTGGTTCCTAAATGAGAGTGGTAATCCGTACCGAAAAATAAATCAAATAAACAATCTTCCTTTGCTGCGACGCCAAAAAATCCGCCCATAGTAAAAATCTCCTTCAATCATTGTTTTTATTTGAATGAAATAAAATCCTAACAGAATTATTGTATCAAGCAATCAAAAAACTGGCAAGGGAAAAGTGAAGGAGAACTTTTCATAAAATGTTTTTAAAGTTAGTTGACACAAACAAAAGAATATACTATAATCTTTACAAGGAAAGGAAATCGGGTGATTAATATGAATTTAGCAGATATTCTGGTTATGATAATTGTGGTATTGTGTGTTGCTGCATCCCTTGTTCTCAAGAAAAAGCTTCGAAAAAAGGGCGGCGGATGTCCGGGATGCAGTGGCAGTTGTCCGGTTCATTGCTCAGCCTGTCAGGTCAGGGAAACAGAAGATGGAAAAAAGGACTTGTGATAAAGGAAAGAATTTGGTTTTTATTTAGAAATAAATTTACAGGTTTGTCCTTGTGTGATAGAATAGGAGCGTCTGAAAACAGATAAATTTTTTTTTGGAGGAAGATTATGAAAAAGAGAATATTTGCACTTGTGATGATGGCAGTACTTGCCATGTCAGCAGTTGCCTGTGGTTCCAAGGAAACTTCAAATACCGCAGACACAAATGGAACAGTAACAGAAGCAACAACGGTATTAGAAGCAGCAGCGGAAACATCTGCCACGGCAGCAGAAGATGACTTTGAATATGTTAAGAACAAGGGAAAGCTTGTCATTGGTATTACCATTTATGAACCAATGAATTACCGTGATGAAAATAATAAGCTGGTTGGCTTTGACACGGAATATGCAGAAGCTGTCTGCAAGAAGCTTGGCGTGGAAGCAGAATTTGTGGAAATTAACTGGGATACCAAGGTAATTGAGTTGGAGTCCAAGAACATTGACTGTATCTGGAACGGTATGACGATTACCGATGAATTAAAGCAGAGCATTGATTTCTCCAATCCATACATTAAGAACATGCAGGTTGTAATCGTAAAGAAGAATAATGCAGAAAAATACAAGGATACAGCATCCCTTAAGAGTGGTGTGGTTTCTGCAGAAGCAGGTTCCGCAGGTGAGGGTGCAATTAAGGATGATGCAAATCTTTCACAGGCTACCTATATTGCAGTAGGTAAGCAGACCGATGCACTCATGGAGGTAAAGGCAGGTACTTCGGATGCAGCAGTTCTTGATTATGTACTTGCAGCAGCAATGGTAGGCGAAGGAACCGATTATTCAGACCTTTGCATGGTTGATGGTGTGGAACTTTCCGTTGAGGAATATGGCATTGGTTTCAGAAAGGGAAGCACACTGACCGAGAAGGTCAATGCAGCTACGGATGAATTAATTAAGGATGGTACACTTGCTGCACTGGCAGAAAAGTATGGCCTTAGCCTTCAGTTAATTGCAAACCAGAACTAAGTACATAAAATCTAAACGAAGGAAATCCCGGAAGAGCATAAGTCTTTCGGGATTTTTTTACTGCAGACAGAGAAAAGGCTTGTAAATGTCTGCCTGTTTGGGATATACTTGTTAAAGAAATTGTATAAGGAAGAGGTACATATGAGTTTTATTAGTGTTACACAACGATTATTCAGCGGATTTGCCATTAGTTTTCAGTTGTTTTTTGGAACGCTTCTTCTGGCTCTTCCATTGGGACTTTTGATTTCCTTTGGCTCCATGAGCCGGTTTAAACCGCTTCGCTGGCTGGTACGTACATTTGTATGGATTATTCGCGGAACGCCGTTAATGCTACAGCTGATTATTGTGTTTTACGGACCGGGGCTTTTGTTTGAAATGACAGGAATAGGACGAATGCAGGCTGCCTATATTGCTTTTATCATTAATTATTCGGCGTATTTTTCGGAAATATACCGTGGCGGCATTGAAGGAATTCCAAGAGGGCAGTATGAGGCAGGTCAGGTGCTTGGCATGACAAGAAATCAGATTTTCTTTAAGGTTGTACTGTTGCAGGTGGTTAAGAGAATTGTTCCGCCAATGAGTAATGAAATTATTACGCTGGTTAAGGATACATCCCTTGCAAGAATCATTGCCATTCAGGAAATAACCATGGTTGCACAGAATTACATAGCGGATAAGGGAATCATCTGGCCTTTATTTTATTCCGGAGCGTTTTACCTGATTTTCTGCGGAATCCTTACGATACTGTTCCATTTTATTGAGAAAAAACTGGATTATTTCCGGGTGTAGGAGGATAGAAAAATGCCGGCATTAGAGGTAAAAAATATTAACAAAAGTTTTGGAAATATATCGGTTCTTAAGGATATTAGCTTTTCCATGGAACAGGGAGAGGTGATTTCCATTATTGGTTCCTCGGGAAGCGGAAAAACCACCCTTCTTCGCTGTCTTAATTTCCTGGAGACCCCGGATGTGGGACAGATTTTTGTAGAAGATAAATGTATCTTTAACAGTGAGGATAAAAAGAGTCTGAAGGATTCCCAGATTCGCAAGAACAGGCTGCATTTCGGACTGGTGTTCCAGTCATTTAATCTTTTTCCACAGTACACGGCAAAACAGAATGTCATGCTTGCCTGTGAGCTTCTGGCAAAGGAACGGCCGGATTACAAGGCAAACAAGAAGCAGATTCTCACGGAGATTGAACAAAACGCAGAAGAACTCCTGAAAAGAGTAGGGCTTTCCGAGCGCATGGATAATTATCCGCATCAGCTCTCAGGAGGTCAGCAGCAGAGAGTTGCCATTGCAAGGGCACTTGCGTTAAAGCCGGACATCCTGTGTTTTGATGAACCAACCAGTGCGCTGGATCCGGAACTTACCGGTGAAGTGTTAAAGGTAATTAAGTCACTGGCGGATGAGAAGACGACCATGGTTATTGTGACTCATGAGATGGATTTTGCAAAAGAAGTATCTGACAGGGTGCTTTTTATGGATGACGGACTGATTCTGGAACAGGGCACACCACAAGAAGTATTTGAGAATACCAGGGAAGAGAGAACGAAACAGTTTCTTAAGAAATTGACGGATTGACAAATCACTCAGAATGTTATATGATGCATAAAAGCGTGAGGGAGTAGTCAGCACTCCGTTGGTGCGGTAAGCCAACATACTGATTTCGGATGCCGGAAGTGGCAATAGAATCTGGTTTACCTTAATAGATGAGACTCACGCATAGTAAGTAAGCAGACGAAAGGTTTGCTGCTGTTGCTATGCGTGTTTTTTATTTTGGCAGGCGGCAGCACCTGCTTTTTTCTTTGCCCGGAATGGCAGGGATACTTATGAAGAAAGAACGAATCAGGAGGAAGTTTTTATGGATTTAGGTACATTGATGCTGCTTGCCGTGGCACTTTCCATGGATGCATTTGCCGTAGCAATCTGCAAGGGACTGGCAATGAAGAAAATTACGGTTTCAAAATGTCTTGTGGTGGGATTATGGTTTGGAGGATTTCAGGGACTCATGCCTTTTATCGGATATGTTCTTGGCATCCAGTTTGCCGGATTTATCAATTCGGTGTCTGTATGGATTGCGTTTATCCTGCTTGTAATGATTGGAGGAAACATGACCACTGGCTGGCCTTCGCCCTTTTGCTGTACTTGGGCGTGAATATGATTCGCGAGGCCAAGGAGGCGTGCAGCGTGAAGCACAGCTATACCACGAAGGAAATGGCAGTGCTGGCCATTGCTACCAGCATTGATGCACTGGCGGTTGGAATTACATTTGCCTGTATGCCGGTAAGAATTTTGTCCGGCGCAGGCAGGCTTGTTAATACAGCAATTGCATGTCTTATCATTGCGGTTACTACCTGTGTTCTTTCCATGGGCGGCGTGAAAGTGGGCAGTATTTTTGGTACGAAATACAAGAATAAGGCAGAGCTTGCAGGCGGCGTGGTTCTGGTGTTTATTGGGGTTAAGATTCTTCTGGAGCATTTTGGGGTGCTGTAGGTTGATTTTTGATTGCTTTTTTCCTTATAAAGTGGTATAGTATGCAGGAAATTCTATATTATTTTGGAGGAAAAGTGATGAAAAAGGTTATGACGATTGGACTTTCTGTCATTATGCTTTTGGGCGCCCTGACAGGCTGTGGAAGCAAGAATGCGCAGAGCAGTACAAACAACACAAAGAAACAGACAAAGGTAATTGAAATTGAACTGACACAGGAAGAGTATGCATTTGGCGTGGATAAGAGCCAGCCGGAACTTTTAGAGTCTGTGAATGCATTTCTGAAAGAAATTAAGGGAAATGGTAAGTTTGATGAAATCTGTAATCGTTATTTTGGTGACGGAACACCGGTTCCGGTAACATCTGCAACATTTGATGCATCTAAGGATCAGCTTGTTGTAGCCACAAATGCGGCATTTGAACCATTTGAATATATGGATGGTGACAAATATGTTGGTATTGACATGGAAATTGCAGCAGCTCTTGCAGAATACCTGAACAAAGAACTGGTAATACAGAACATGGACTTTGAAGCAGTATGTTTGTCGGTTGGACAGCAGAAATGTGATATTGCAATGTCCGGACTTACTATTAAGGAAGATAGAAAAGAATATGTAAACTTTACCGATGCTTATTACAATGCGTCCCAGAAACTAATTGTAACTGCTGATAATACGGAATTTGATGCATGTACGGATGCTGCTTCCGTGGAAGCAATCCTTAACACCAAGGATAAGAACGTTAAGATTGGCGTTCAGAATGGTACAACAGGACAGTTTTACTGTGAGGGCGATGCTGACTGGGGCTTTGCCGGACTTCCTGTAACAACCGTTGGTTACAAGAATGGCTCCCTTGCCGTACAGGATTTGTTAAATGGTAACATTAACTATGTAATCATTGATTCCGCACCGGCAGCATGTATTACGGAAGCAATTAACAAGATGCAGTAACAGGTGACTGGTATGGCATTACAGAGATGATACGAAGAGGATAGTATGGGAGATTTTGAACGTAAGGTAGAACGATTTATAGAAATATTCATTAACCAGAATGGTTATGTAAAAGTGGTGGAAGGTCTGAAAAACACCCTTTTGATTGCCATCCTGGGGCTAATTATTGGAATACTGATTGGAACGATTATTGCGACTGTCCGTGTGATTCCGAAATACAAGGTATTACCGCGTATTCTGAACGGAATCTGCAGTTTTTATGTAGGATTATTCCGTGGCACTCCAATGGTTGTCCAGCTTCTGGTATGTTATTATGTCATGCTTCCGTTAATGGGAGCGCACATGACAGGAGTGCAGGTAGCCATCCTGGTATTTGGGCTTAACAGTGGGGCGTACATATCGGAAATCATGCGAAGCGGTATTCTTTCCGTGGATTCCGGTCAGATGGAGGCAGGCCGTGCCGTGGGTCTAAGCTTTGGCACTACCATGATAAAAATCGTGATTCCGCAGGCGGTTAAAAATATTCTTCCTACGCTGGGAAATGAATTTATTACCCTGATTAAAGAAACTTCGGTTGTCAGTTTTGTTGGTGCAGCAGACCTTTATGTGGCATTCAGCTACATTGGAAGTAACAGTTATGAATTCATGGTTCCATATCTTGTAATGGCAATCATTTATATTGTGCTTGTCATGATCATAAGCCTTGGAATTAAAACTATGGAAAGGAGCCTGAGAAAAAGTGATCGACGTCATTAATCTTGAAAAACATTTTGGAGAAAATCAGGTATTAAACGACATCAGTGTTACCATAGACAAGGGTGACATCGTGGTGGTTGTCGGACCTTCAGGCTCCGGTAAAAGTACTTTTTTGCGATGCTTAAATTGTATGGAAGACCCGACAGGCGGTCAGATTATTTTTAATGGTGTGGATATTGCGGACGTGAAGGTTGACATTAATATTCACAGAAGACGCATGGGAATGGTTTTCCAGCATTTTAACCTGTTTAATAATAAGACGGTCATTCAGAACATCATGCTGGCACCGGTACATGTACAGTGTCAGGATTTGCGAAAGGCAAAGCAAAAAAACTTACTTCTTCGTTTTACCAATCTGTTCCGTAAAGAGAAGAAAGCGTTGGAACCGATTACCACGACAAAGGTAAAGATTAAGGAAGATGCAAGAGAAAATGCATTGGCACTTCTTCGAAGAATCGGACTGGAGGATAAGGCAGATGTTTATCCGTCTACACTATCCGGTGGTCAGAAGCAGCGAGTTGCCATTGTACGTTCGCTTGCCATGAATCCGGATGTGATTCTTTTTGATGAGCCGACGTCAGCCCTGGATCCGGAGATGGTTGGAGAAGTTTTAGACCTTATGAAGGATTTGGCACGGGAAGGCATGACCATGATTATTGTAACTCACGAGATGGGATTTGCAAAAGAAGTGGCAAATAAGGTTCTGTTTATTGACGAAGGGAAAATATTAGAGAGTGCTCCGCCTAAGGAATTCTTTGGCAATCCGAAGAACCCGCGGCTTCAGGATTTTCTTTCCAAAGTGCTTGTATAATGAAGTTGTTAAGTAAAGTTTTATAAATTTTTAATACTTTAGATGGTGCAAAAAAATTAAAACGTGGTATATTAAATATTATGATTTTATATGAAATAGATTTTTGTATAAAATCATAATATTTTTTAATGGAGTTTATCATGGTTAGTATTATTGTACCAATTTATAATGCAGAAAAATATCTGCAAAGATGCTTAAGAAGCATTCAGCTGCAAAGTTATAAGGATATTGAAGTCATAATGATAGATGATGGAAGCCATGATCATAGCGGAAAAATCATGGACGCTTTTGCGGCGGGAGATTCTCGTTTCATTGCCATTCATAAAGAAAACGGCGGTGTGTCTTCCTGCAGAAACATGGGAATGCAGATTGCAGCAGGAGAATATTTTCAGTTTGTGGATAGTGATGACTGGATACCGGCGGATTCCACGAAAAACCTTGTGGAAGCCATGGAACGCGATGGCTCGGACATGGTTATTGCTGATTTTAAGCGCGTGATTCGCCATCATGTGAGTACGAAAGGACATATTGACCGTACCGGATTCCTTACCCGTACTGAATTCGCATCCTATATGATGCAGGCACCGGCGAATTTTTATTATGGTGTCATGTGGAATAAACTGTATCGGGCAGAAATTATCAGAAATCAAAAATTAATGTGTTCGGATGAACTGGACTGGTGTGAGGATTTTCAGCTGAATCTGGAGTATTTACAGTTCGTAAACGGTGTATCTGTCATTCATGAGCCGGTTTATTATTATGTGTAAAGAAAAGGAAGTCTTGTGGATACCCAGGTGGATTTTATGTCCACGGTCCGTACGAAGAAAAGATTATTTGAGTATTATAAGGTATTATATGAGGACCTGGATTTGTATGAAAAGCATAAGCTCAGGATTCAGGCATTTTATGTGGAATTTGCAAGAGATACCAAACGTAAGACTCCTAAAAGCAGCCTGCTAAATAAAGCCGATAAAATAATTGGATAACGTTAATATAACGTTAAGAAAAGATTCGTTCCTGGAATTACAAAAAGTAATCTTGACGACAGGAAGGATTGAAGATAATATAAGAATGTTAGATTACATAGAAGGAAAGTTTTAGGAGGTAACATGTTAAAAAGTATCTTAAAGGGCATGGTGATTGGAATTGCCAATATCATTCCAGGTGTAAGTGGCGGAACAATGGCGGTTTCCATGGGAATTTATGATAAGCTGATTTATTCGGTGACCCATCTTTTTTCAGAATTTAAGAAGAGTCTGAAATTTGTTCTTCCGATTGGTATCGGAATGGTTGTTGGTATTATTGGGTTGTCATTTATCATTGAGTATTTATTTGATTATTTTCCGATTCAGACCAATCTGTTTTTTATCGGGTTGATTCTTGGGGGACTTCCGGCAATTTTTGCAAAGGTGAAGGCACAGCCGATTCGTGTTCCGCATATTCTTGCATTTGTGGTTTTCTTTGGAATTGTGGTTGGAATGGCGGCAATTGGTGAGGTAGATAAGGCAGCAAGCGTGCTGAACTTTAATCTGGTAAACTGTATCATATTGTTTTTTATTGGTGTGATTGCAGCGGCAACCATGGTGATTCCGGGCGTAAGCGGTTCCATGGTGTTAATGCTTCTTGGATATTATAATTCCATTATTGAGACCATCAATAACCTGATTCGTTCTCTTGTGGATTTTAACATGCCTGGAATTATGCAGGGCGTGTTGGTTCTGATTCCTTTTGGAATTGGCGTGGTAGTGGGAATATTTGCCATTGCAAAACTGGTAGAGATTATTTTTGCAAAATTCCCATATATTGCATATTGGGCAATTATTGGCTTG
>CAMEUH010000095.1 GCA_945938055.1 uncultured Eubacteriaceae bacterium
AGGTCTGCAAAAGTAATATTCTTATCAACCACAAGACCTTCTACCTGATGGAAACAAGGTGAATGGGTTGCGTCTACTTCATCCGAACGATAAACACGTCCCGGTGCAATCATTCGAATTGGCAGTCTGCCCTTCTCCATTTCATGAATCTGCGTGGAGGAAGTCTGTGTACGAAGAAGAATTTCGCTGTTCACATAAAATGTATCCTGTTCGTCCTTTGCCGGATGATTAGCCGGAATGTTCAGCGCCTCGAAATTATAGTACTCATACTCTACTTCCGGGTCTTCCACTACTTCGTAGCCCATGCCGATGAAAATATTTTCAACCGTCTCCAATGCCACGGTATTCGGATGACTGTGACCAATGACGTTCTTCTTAGCCGGAAGTGTTACGTCAATCACTTCCCGTTCCATCTGAACCTCTCGCAGTTTCTTTGCCATCTTATTCTTGGTTGCTTCTAACATTTCTTCAATGGCAGTTCTTGTATCATTCACAAGCTGACCCACAGCAGGTCTTTCCTCTGCCGCAACATCCTTCATGCCCTTTAATACTTCTGTCAGTTCACCTTTCTTTCCAAGGTATGCAACACGGATTTCATTGAGTTTCTCAAGGGAATCCGAACTGTTAATCTGAGCCAGGGCCTTTTCCCTGATGCTCTGCAACTTTTCTTTCATCATACATTTCTCCTTGTGATTTAATTTTAAGGGATTTTTCCAATAAAAAAGTCCCTCAACAAAAAATGTCAAGGGACGGAGCTTACGCTTCGCGGTACCACCCTAGTTCCTGCAAATGCCTTCTAACTTATGGCATATTCTACAGGCTCTTATTGTCATGCTTAACGTGCACCAGCCGGTGTTACCTACTGAAATCAGCATATTCCATGCGGTTCGTTCTGCAACACAGCTCCGGTGGGAACTTCAATCCTTACTGTTACCCCAGATGCTCTCAGCCGGTGACACCTGGTCTCTGATGGAATAATAAGTATCTACTATACACCTTCATCGCTATTTTATGAAACTAAGGTTTATTTTAGCATAAAGAAATGGTTTGTCAAGTCTTTGATTTATATCATATCGCCCCACATTGCCAGTGCCTTCACCAGATTATCCCAATAATCCGCCTTTCTCACGCTCTCTGCCGCCACAATATCCACACTGCCGATATTTTTCCCACCAAGAGTATATACAATCTGCCCCAGAACATCCCCTTGGTTTACCGGAGCTTTTACCTCAGAAAGCATTTCCACGCTACTGGTAATTTCTGAAAGGTTCTCTCCATTCATGAACAAACAGGTAAATTCATTCTCCGAGATTCCGCTTACCGTTCCCTTAATTCCACCTTTCACTTCAATCTGCGGAATGACCGGTGGATTTTCGTCCCTATAAAGACTGCATACGCCATAACCATAGTTTAATAAAGAAATTGCATCAGCAAAGCGGTTCTTACTGTTTTCTGCTGCCATGACAACAGCAATCAATTCAATCCCGTTACGATTTGCCGTTGCAGAAAGACAGCATTTAGCCAGGCTTGTGGAACCGGTTTTTAACCCTGTTGCCCACTCGTACTGTTTCATCAGCTTATTGGTATTCGTAAGGCCGAATTCACTTTCTCCACGCCTTGTCACATGGGTAATGGTATCCATCCAGATGGTAGAATAATCATGAATCTGCGGATACTTGGTAATGAGTTCCCGGCTCATTAAGGCAATGTCCCTTGCCGTTGTCAGATGGTTATCCACGTCCAGACCACAGCAGTTTACAAAGTTCGTGTTGTTCATGCCAAGTCCCTTGGCACGCTCGTTCATTTTCTTAACAAATTCCGCTTCACTGCCCCACACATATTCAGCCATGGCAACAGATGCATCATTTGCACTGGCAACCGCAATACATTTAATCATGGTATTGACCGTCTGCGTTTCACCCGGCTCCAAAAAAACCTGACTGCCGCCCATGGATGCCGCATACTCCGAAACGGTTACTGTATCCTCCAGACTGATTCTTCCTTCATTAATGGCATCAAAAATTAAAAGAAGCGTCATGATTTTGGTGACACTGGCAGGGCGAAGACGCTCATCACAATTTTTTTCAAATATCACGGTTCCTGTGGATGCTTCCATTAAGATAACAGAGGGCGAGGATACTTCCGGTCCGCCGGATGACTCTGCTGCCACACTTTGTAATGGCTCCTCCTCTCCCTTTACAGCCTCTATGTATACGCCAAGTACCAGCTGGCAGAAAATCACCAGACCAAGTACTCCTGCCTTCCATCTTCGCATGAATCTCTGCATAAAAAACCTCCATACATCCTTATGATAAAATGTATGGAGGCTTATTTTAAAATATTCATAAACAGGAAACAAATTCCATAAATAAATTTCTCATGGACCGCTTACGAAAGCATCATTCGGTCATTTGCAAATTCACCGCCGCTTGCCTGCTCGAACTTCACAAGAAGGTCTGCCACCTTAAGGTTCTTCTTCTCCTCACCGGCAACATCATAAATAATCTTTCCTTCATGCATCATGACCAGACGGTTACCATACTGGATGGCATCTTTCATGTTATGGGTAATCATGATTGCCGTAAGCTTATGCTCCGCAATGACTTCATCCGTAAGAGCAAGCACCTTTTTGGCAGTCTTTGGGTCAAGTGCCGCAGTATGCTCATCCAGAAGAAGAAGCTGCGGTTTCTGGATGGTTGCCATGATTAACGTAAGCGCCTGTCTCTGTCCACCAGAGAGAAGTCCTACTTTACTGGTCAGACGGTCTTCCAGTCCAAGGTCTACCTTTCTTAACATTTCCATGTAAAGCTCTTTTTCTTCCTTTGTGACACCCCATCTTAATCCTCTGCTTTTACCACGTCTTGCGGCAATCGCCATATTTTCAAGAATGGACATGGTTGCTGCCGTACCGGTCATCGGGTCCTGAAAAACCCTTCCCAGATATTTGGCACGCTTAAACTCTGATAATTTAGTAATATCCACACCATCAATGAGAATATTTCCGGAATCCACCGGCCATACACCGGCAATAGC
Source organism: uncultured Eubacteriaceae bacterium (assembly GCA_945938055.1). Taxonomy (GTDB): domain Bacteria; phylum Bacillota; class Clostridia; order Lachnospirales; family Lachnospiraceae; genus MGBC120314. The sequence goes on from CAMEUH010000095.1 coordinate 3,034, forward strand.
GTTAAGAGTTGTTGACTTACCGGCACCATTTCCACCGATAACCGTAACAAAATCACCATCATTTAAGGTAAGAGAAACTCCGTTTAAGGCACGCTTTTCATTTTGCGTTCCTGCATTAAAGGTCTTATAAATATCCCTAATCTCAAGCATCCTGATTTCCTCCTCTCCTTACCGGTTTTGAAAAATATTTACTCTTTAAATGCGGCAGTCCGAGGAATACTGCAACTACCAGCGCTGATAACAGCTTTAAGAGGTCTGTGTCCACACCCAGCCAGATGACTGTCTGGTAAACCAGATAGTAAAGAATGGAACCAATGGCAATTCCAAGAAGCTTAAAACCAAAGTTATGGAAAAGCTTTTTAAATAATGCCTCACCAATAATTACTGCTGCCAGACCAATTACAATGGCACCACGTCCCATGTTAATATCTGCAAATCCCTGATACTGGGAAAGAAGTGCACCGGATAACGCTACAAGACCATTGGAAATCATCAGTCCAAGAACCTTGTTAAAATCGGTATTAATACCCTGGGCACGTGCCATGTTGCCATTACATCCTGTTGCACGAATGGAAGAACCCAGCTCCGTTCCAAAAAACCAATACAAAACCAGAACCACTACCAGAATAAATAACGCAACAACAAATAACGTATTTTTATAAAATGCAACATTCTTTACAAAACGAAGAGAAACCAGCAAATCATACTTATCCACGTTAATTGCCTGATTTGCCTTTCCCATGATTTTCAAATTGACAGACCACAGTGAAAGCTGCGTCAGAATACCGGCAAGAATTGCAGGAATACCCATGAAAGTATGGAAAAATCCCGTAACAAGTCCGGTCAGCATGCCGGCAAGTGTTGCCACAAGCAGGGAAACCCACACATTCTGGCCGTTAAGCATCATCATGATGCATACGGCACCTCCCGTACATAAAGAACCGTCCACGGTTAAATCTGCAATATCCAGTATACGGAATGTTATGTATACGCCGATTGCCATAATGCCCCAGATAAGTCCCTGGGCAAATGCACCCGGAAGTGCATTGATAAGTGTAACAATATTAAGTGACACGTCATTTCCTCCTGTTATTTATTTTTATGCAATGATTCTATCCTTTCGTACCAGTCATTGGGTGCAGACACGTAGGAAAGCCGTGCACACACCCAATGACTAGTGCCTTGTCTGAAAAAGAACGGGAGCACCAAAGCACTCCCGTCATCCAATTGTCTTATGCTGCTATTATAATTATTCAGCAATTGCTTCATAACCATCCGGAATCTTAACTCCTAACTGGTCACAAATTGTCTTGTTATACTTCTTTACGAAGTTTGGTGCATACTCAATCGGCATTTCAGAAACCTTTGCTTCACCCTTAAGAATCTTAGCTGCCATCTTACCGGTAGCAGTACCAAGGTCATAATAGCTGATGGATAATGTTGCAACACCACATCCCTTGCAGATACCCTCTTCACCTGTCACAACCGGAACGCCGGCCGGAAGGCAGATATTGTTAATAATTTCTGCATTGGAAGCAACCGTATTGTCGGTTGGAACATAAATGACATCACACTCAGAAGCTGCCTTTGTTGTAACAGAAGAAAGGTCATTGGAATCTGAGAATGCATAATATGTACATGTATATCCGTGTCCTTCAAGGAAGGTCTTGATGGTATCAACCTGATACTGTGAGTTTGCTTCTGCTGAGCAGTAAAGAAGACCAACCGTCTTGGCATCCGGGAATAATTCCTTTACCATGTCAGCCTGACCATCTAAAGGAGCAAGGTCTGATGTACCGGAAACATTGGTTCCAACCGTTCCCGTAAATCCTTCAATACCAAGTGCAACACCATATTCTGTTACGGAAGTTCCCAAAACAGGAATTGAATTAGTTCCTGCTGCTGCTGCCTGCAGTGCAGGAGTTGCATTTGCAAGAATTAAATCTACATTTGCAGAAACAAAGTTGTTAACGATGGTAGCACATGTGTTTGAATCACCCTGTGCATTCTGATCATCAAACTTAACCTTGTCACCAAACTCTGCTGTCAGGGCATCCTTAAATCCCTGTGTTGCTGCATCCAGTGCTTCATGCTGAACTAACTGGCAGATACCTACTGTAAATGTGCCATCCGCGTTTGCTGCCACATTACCTGAATTATCCTTGGAACCGCATCCAGCGAGCATTCCAAGAGCCAGAATCATGGCAGAAGATAAAGCTAATAATTTTCTCATTTTCTTTCTCTCCTTAAAAATAGTATAGAATAAAACTAAACACATAAATACTACAACAATGCGCGGGTTTAGTCAATAAATTTTGACACATTCAATCAATGTTTCACATATACTATCAAAAAATATGTCTGGATATTTTTATGGAACCGATGAACACTAATAATAATATCGATACCGGTTACATGGAAGTCGATGTCACATCCGCACTGACCAATGCTCCCATTGAAAATGCAGAAGTCAGTATTTCCTATACGGGAGACCCACAAAGTACCATTGAAGAATTGGAAACCAACAGCTCCGGACAGACAGAAATAATTTCTCTTGCTGCCCCACCGCTGGAATACAGCATGACGCCATCCGAAAACCAGCCTTTTTCGGAATATACTGTCACCGTATCCGCCCCGGGTTTTGAACCCTTTAGCGTATCCGGCTCAGACATTATGTCCGGCGAACTTTCCATCCAGCAAATCCGGCTCACTCCGATTACACCGGGCGGCACGGAAACCAATATCGTAATTCCGGTCAACACACTCTTTGGAAATTTTCCTCCCAAAATTGCAGAGGCTGAAATCAAGCCGGTAAATGAGCCCGGCGAAATTGTCCTAAGCCGTGTGGTTGTTCCCGAATACGTGGTGGTACATGATGGCGCCCCAACCGATTCCACCGCGCAGAATTACTATGTAAGATACCGTGACTACATCAAAAATGTTGCCAGCTGTGAGATTTATTCCACATGGCCGGATGCGACACTCCGCGCCAATATTCTGGCAATCATGTCCTTTACCATGAACCGCGTATACACGGAGTGGTACCGGAATCAGGGATATCCTTTCACCATTACCTCTTCCACCGCCTTTGACCATAAATGGGTCTACGGAAGAAACATTTTCGAAAACATTTCCCAGATTGTGGATGAAATGTTTATCAATTACTTATCACGCCCGAATGTGAAACAGCCTATTCTGACCCAGTACTGTGACGGAAAACGTGTAACCTGTCCAAACTGGTTAAGTCAGTGGGGTTCCAAATATCTCGGTGACCAGAATTATTCAGCCATTGAAATCTTAAGGAATTATTATGGTGATAACATGTATATTAATACTGCTGAGGAAATATCGGGAATTCCCTCCTCATGGCCTGGTGAAAATCTTTCCATCGGTTCGCGTGGTCCAAAGGTTACACAGCTTCAGGAACAGTTAAACCGCATCCGCGAAAATTACAATGCCATTCCATATCTTACCGTGGACGGCATCTATGGAAACCGTACCGCAGAGGCAGTCAGAACCTTCCAGCGTATTTTCAACATGCCTCAGACCGGCATTGTGGATTATCCTACCTGGTATCGTATTTCTGATATGTATGTTAGACTGTCAAGAATTGCAGAGCTCGATTGAGTCATCGTGTTATAATGTCATAATTTCTTTCCATGGACTGTTGCTTTCATGAATAAAATTTCGTGAGGCGACAGTCCTTTTTTACATGATTGCATCTTATTGGGTCTTGTGCTAAAATATGCCTCAACGAAAAAAGAAAGAAGGTACGAAAGGTGAAAACCGCATTTCGTCAGGCATTTCGTCAGGTATTTCCCCAGACAATTCCTGTTCTGGCAGGTTATTTATCTCTGGGCATTGCCTTTGGTATCCTGCTTCAGTCAGCAGGCTATGGACCCCTTTGGGCATTGGGCATGAGCTTCATCATCTACGCCGGCTCTGCCCAGTTTTTGTGTGTAGAACTACTGGCAGCCGGTGCTTCATTAAGCCAGGTCGCACTATTGACATTTCTATTAAACTTCCGGCATTTTTTCTATGGTCTTTCCATGATTACCCGGTATCAGAATACCGGAAAACGCAAGTGGTACCTGATTTTTGGATTGACAGATGAAACCTATGCCCTGTTAACAGCAGCAAAAATACCGGAAAACATAGATTCAAAAGATTTTTATACGGTCATCACCCTGATGAACCACTGCTACTGGGTTTTAGGAAGTGTCATCGGTGCTGCGGCAGGAACTTTCCTTCCTTTTGACACAACCGGCATTGATTTTTCCATGACAGCCTTATTTGCAGTTCTTGTGGTAGAGCAATGGAAATCCCATTCCAGGCATCTTCCTGCATTACTTGGTTTCGGAATCACCATCCTGTCCCTGATGATTTTCGGTGCGGACAACTTTTTGATTCCTGCCCTTTTAGTTTTATCTGCCACACTGCTTTTTCTCCAGCCAAAAACAGACAAACAGGAAAAGGAGGACACATTATAATGACTAGCACACTTCACGCCATCTGCATCATTCTTGTCATGGCCGCAGTAACTGCCCTCATTCGTTTTCTCCCTTTCTTTTTGTTTGATAAAGGCGGCGAACCGCCTGCGTGGGTTAAATACCTCGGCAAGGTACTGCCTCCTGCAGTCATGAGCATGCTTTTAGTATACTGTGTCCGCTCCGTGAATCTGGCATCCGGCAGTCACGGAATACCTGAAATATCATGCATTCTTGTTGCAATCCTCTTACACCTTTGGAAACGCAACACTCTGTTAAGTATTGGCCTTAGCACGATTCTTTATATGATACTGGTACAGGCTGTTTTTATCTGACTAATTGTCAAAAGCCCCAGATAAAATGCTTTACAACACTTTACCTGGGGTCGAATAACATGTTGTTTCTATATTCTTTATCTAGGTCGTAATATAGGTATTATATCTTCTCTGTCTTAACTGATTTTCCATGCGGATTGCATTTGGCAGGAATTCATAGGCTCCCACCTGAACACGGTACAATCCGTCATCAAATACCATAAATGCCGGGAACCCTTCCGATAACAAGGTATTGAGCATCCGGTCTGCATTTTCCTTATTTCGGTAGGCCCCCACCTGAACACGATATAATTTGCCGCAGCAGGCTCCTCTTTCCATTGTATTCATCATGTTTGCATCCATCCGGCTGTCATTCATCATGGTATTATTCATCATTTCCTCATTCATCCGGGCATTATTCATCCCGCTCATGGTTCTTCCCATCTCACCTGCATTCTGCCAGTTTTCATTCCAGTTTACATTTTCTTCACTCATGGATTCATTCTCCCTCATATCATCATTTTCTCTTACAACATTACTCTTTTCCAAATCACTGTCATCTGCATCTCCCTGGCTTCCATATAGTGTCGTGAGGATTCCGTCGGCAATTCCCTGTGCTATCTCATTAAATTTTTCATCAAACAACTGATTGTCCCTGTCATTATTGATGAACCCTGCTTCTACCAGGGCTGCAGGCATTGCACTGCGCTTTAAGACCACAAGATTCGGTCTTTCCACGATTCCGTCATCCTTAAATCCAAGTGCTACTAACTCATTATTAATATTTCTTGCAAGCACGGAACGAATCCCTGAATCATTGTAAACAAGAGTCTGTACTCCGCTATAGGTATTTGGTACTGCACTGGAATTTCTGTGAATGGAAACCAGAAAATCCGCACCTGATGCATTTGCATCCATGGCTTTTTGAAACGGCGTTTCATATCGGTCATCCGTTCTTGTATAGGACACATGCACGCCGCTATTAGAAAGAATATTTCCAACAGCCATCGCCAGTCTTAATGCATCATCTTTTTCCTGTCGTCCGTTGTACACCGCACCCGGGTCACTTCCGCCGTGTCCAGCGTCAATGATAACTGATGGCA
>CAMEUH010000096.1 GCA_945938055.1 uncultured Eubacteriaceae bacterium
ATGTTTATTTCCCCTTTTGCTTATTTTTTCATTATTTAATTGTACATGATAAAGAAAAATAAGCATTTAAACCGTCTATTCAATCATTTTATCAACATAACTTTTTAACTTAAGATATGTCTTTTCCGTATTCTCATTATCATATTTCAATGTGTATAACGAAAAATTTGTTGTAAAGCAACGATAAGAATGAATATAATCATCTTCGACAACATCAATGAGAACCACTTTATTTAAAGGCGACTGAAGATAACTTCCGATATTTAATTCGGAATTTTCATCAAGATTTAAGAACACGACGGATTCTCCATGTCGTGTCCTATCGAGACTTTCTTTAATGGTTGAAAGAAACCCTTGGGAAAGATTTCGTTCACTCATCAAATTGTAAATCATTTCCTCATCTTTACAGTTGATAAAGAAGATGGTTCCTCTCTTTTTTTCTTCCATTTTCTAATCCTCTTTATAATGAATGTCCCATAGCTCCTGTGTATAAATCCCCTGCTCCTTATATACCACAAGAGGTGGTTCCAGCTTAACCATGGACCTTGCACCCTTAATGGCATCAATCAGCAGCATGTTAGCCTCCTTATCCACAAATGGATGCACGAACCGTATCCTCTTTGGTTCCAGCTTATATTCCGTCAGTTTCGCCAGAATTTCTACCAGACGGTGCGGCCTGTGAATCATGTAAAAATGTCCATTTACCTTCAAAAGCCTGGATGCCTCCCTCACTACATCATCCAGACTGCATAGAATTTCATGGCGCGCAATCGCCTTATGACTATCTGGATTGGTAAGCCCATGATTCTCATTCATGTAGGGCGGATTGGATGTCACCACATCATACTTTCCCGCACCCAAAAGCTTTGAGGCTTCTTTAATATCCCCCTGAACAATTTCTACTTTTTCCTCCAGACCATTCATGATAACACTTCGTCTTGCCATCTCTACATTAATATCTTGAATCTCCAGACCGTAAAAATGGGAACCCCCATATCTTGCCTCCATAAGCATAGGAATAATGCCATTGCCCGTCCCCAGGTCAATGGCACTATCTTCTTTTCCCATTCGGGCGAATGCTGCCAAAAGCACTGCATCAATGCCAAAACAGAAAATCTTCGTATTCTGAATAATTTTATATCCTTTGCGTCCAAGATCATCCAGACGCTCATTTTCCTGCAGATTATTCATCGTCCAGCTTTGACTTTCCTTCCTTTTTCTCCAATGCCTCCAGTGCCTTGAGCTCTTCGTCATTAATATTCATCTTCTCATGACGGTGCTTCGTCTTAAACTTCAATTCACTTACCTTGTATTCCCTGATTTCTTTCTCATCATTATCCAGGGTAATAAGAACCTTTACCAGTTGTCTTAAGACGCTTACACTGCTTACCTCACCTTTCAATCCATCATTGGTTCTTACTTCATCCCCAATGTCCGGCAGACGGCTGTTTAAATATTCATATGTTTCCTGCTCATTTTTCAAGCAGCACATTAATCTTCCACACACACCTGAAATCTTTGTCGGATTCAGGGAAAGATTCTGTTCCTTTGCCATCCGGATGGAAACCGGCGCAAATTCCGGCAGAAATGTATTACAACATAATTCTCTGCCACAAATACCAATTCCTCCCATGATTTTTGTCTCATCACGGACACCAATCTGACGAAGTTCAATTCTGGTCTTAAATACTGCTGCCAAATCCTTAACCAACTCCCGGAAATCAATTCTTCCGTCCGCCGTAAAGTAAAACAGCACCTTATTATTATCAAACGTATACTCTGCTTCAATCAGCTTCATCTCAAGACCACGCTTTTTAATTTTCTCAAGACAAATCTGAAATGCATCCTTCTCTTTTTCCTTATTTCTTCTTTCCTGTTCATCGTCTTCCTTTGTTGCCCTCCGAAGGACAGGCTTTAAAGGCTGGATTACACTATCATCCTCAACTTCCCTTACCGGAAGCACAACTTCTCCATATTCCACGCCCCGCGCAGTTTCAACGATAACATGTTCACCTTTTTCTATTGATAATCCTGCCGGATCAAAATAATATACCTTTCCGGCTCTTCGAAATCTTACACCTATTACTTTAACCATTATCTTTCTCCTTTATGGTCAGCAGCATCAGTTCCATGGTTAAATCAAAATTAACATTTGCTGCCAGCCTGGTTTTTGCCACATCCATTGCCTTTAAAATCCGGTTCAGGCCATCATAGGAACGGTCCGTGGCATCTTTTCTGATATATTTCAATTCATCCTTAAAAATCACAAGGTTTGCATCATTCGTACTCTTGTAAATCAATACATCCCGGTACCACATCATCATAAAATCAATGTAGTCCTCAATGTCAATCTTATGCGCCGCTGCTTGTTTAATCGCCTCAATAATCTCTGTAAGCTCCATTTCGTTAATATATTTTAACAAATGCAGCACATTATCCTTCAGCTCATTAAAATTCTCTGAAGTAGCGATGTCTATCGCCCTTCCCAACCTTCCCTGGGCAAAAGATGCCGCAAAACGGGCATGGTAATCCGGTATGTGTTCCTTTGTCATTAGATAACTTTCTATTTCCTGATTACTCAAAGGCTTTAGATTCAATGTTACACATCTTGAAAGAATCGTCGGAAGCAGACTGTCTGCATTGGTTGTAAGCAGGATGATAATTCCATATGACGGCGGTTCCTCAATGGTCTTTAACAGAGCATTCTGTGCCTGTACTGTCATTTTCTGCGCCTCATCTATAATATAGACCTTATGACGGCTGCTATATGGTTTAATCAGAATATCACTGTTTACCTGGAGACGAACATCCTCAACACCTATACTTGCAGGCTTTTCATGACTTACCCAGATGATATCCGGCTGGTTTCCACTTTCTGCCTGAATGCAGGAATGACATTTTCCACACGGCTCTACGCCGCCTTCCTCGCATTGTACTGCCTGTGCAAATACTCTTGCTATCGTTTTCTTTCCGATTCCCTCTTCACCATTTATGATATACGCATGGGAAACCTTATTCAGCTTAATTGCGTTCATAAGGTGTTCTTTTATCTTCTCATGTCCAACGATTGCATCAAATCCCGGCATATCAATCACCCCTTTATCTCTGTTTCCACTAAATGGTTATATCCAGAAGAAGCCCCTGAATTTCATTTACCTTCCCCAAAACTGCCAGATGATCTTTCTCATCCTTAAGTAATTCTCCTGCCAGATCATCCAGATTCTTATCTACCAGCTTTACAATGCCGTAAACTCTGTGTCTGCCCCTCCGATCAAGAAAATTCTCTCTTGAAAATTCATGAGAACGGTTTACCACCTCATTCATGAAACCCTTTACCAGTTCACGATAACGTTTCATGTCGCGGATATCCATGTGTTTTGCTATTTTTTCTCCCTGTGCGGTAATATCCTCCATCAGGGAGCTTAACCTTTTTTGTAAATCTTTTTCTTCAATATTACTGATTAACGTAAACTTAAAAGTGTCATCCGTCACGGAAGTATTGGTATTCTGCTGCACAGGTGCTGCCTGCTGTATGTCATTTACTTTAATATCCATAAATTTCCACCCCTTTTTCCGACGGCACTTCTAATTTGAAACAGCTTCCATAGACATTATAGCATAATGAAAGAAATTTACCTAGTGATTTTTGTTTTCCATCATTTTCATTCCTGCATCCAAGTCAAAACATCCTGTGCTATTTCATCAATGCAGTCCTCTATAAATCCATTGTTAAAATACCGCTTTGTAATGCCTGCCCTTTCCAGTTTTTCTTCGCTAAAATCTTCGCAATCTGCCAGAAATCTCCTGCACATTTCACGATATTTCGGCTCTTCCTGTTTCTTTTCCCGGTTCATTGCCCGTTCCAGCCTGATTCCGTCTTCTACTTCTATATATATCGGCATTACCACATCTTTTCCATAGTATTCACAAAACTTCTCATAAGCCGCCAGGGTACCAATTACCAGATATCTTCCCTTATCCAGATCTACCTGCCCGTCATCCGCCGTAAAATATTTCCATACACCATAAACCGTATTATATTCACGCAGCTCAATAATTTTTCCTTCCTGCTCCATTCTGTCGGCTGTCGCATCATCCGTAAAATGATACTCCACCCCTTCTGTCTCGCCACTTCGCATGGGGCGGGTAGTATACATAATCAGTTTTTTGAAACCAAGCTCTGATCTCTCCAGCAATGCTTGATAGATATGGTCCTTTCCACTGGAACTCTTTCCCATGATGCAAGCTATTTTATACATTGTATCCAATCTCCTTTATCATCCTGCAAACCCTTAAGGAATACACCGGCATTTCTCATTTCTTCCATCTGAATAAGAAGTTCTCCGGTAATCTCTTCTCCTGGATAAATCAATGGAATTCCCGGTGGATATGCATATGCCCATTCTGCTGATATTCTTCCCTCACATTCTTTTACGGAAACTTTCTCAACATCCATTTCCAATGCCATTCTTGGCGGCATTGCAACCTTCGCCTGAAAAACATCCCTTGTTTGCGTTTTCAAATGATTCTGATGAGTATCAATAAGCACTTCTTTATCTAACTTCTCAAGTGCATTTTCCAACACTTCATACCATTGCGTTTTATCACCAATTGCTGTCATTAAAATAATATAATCCTTTGCTGCCATTTCTGCCTGAATATGATAATCCGTAAGCAGTTTCTCATATAACCAGACTCCCTGTCCTGGCACGCATAAAACAATCTTTGAAATATCGTAATCATAATATTCCTTTTTTTCTTCGGCATTCCCTGGAAACAGCCTGATATTATTAAGTTTTTCAAGTTGATTCCTTAATTTTAACAACGAAGCGATATATTTCTCATTTTCTTCCTTACCATTTTTACTAACCATATAATCAAGGCACCGGTTCATGCCCGCCATGAAAATATAAGAAGGACTTGATGTCTGATAAATAGAAAGATATTTCCGTACTTTCTCTACATCCACTCGTTCTCTATGAACATGCAGAATTGCCGTCTGGGTATAGGAAGGAAGCGTCTTATGAAGACTTTCAATTACCATGTCTGCCCCACATGCCAATGCCGTCTTTGGAAATATATCATGAAAATTAAAATGCGCTCCGTGTGCTTCATCCACAATTAATACTGCTTCTTTTTCGTGGCAGACCGTAGCAATTTCACGGATGTTGCTAACAATGCCTTCATACGTCGGTGATGTGATAACCACCACCTTCGCCTGACTATTTTCCAGAGCAGCTTTTACTTCTTTGGGGCAAATCTGTCCCATCATTCCATATTCCGGATTCATTTCCGGATAAAGATACTCTGGTACGAGTCCATTCAGATAAACCGCATTATATACCGCCTTATGACAATTTCTTGCAATTAGAATGCTATCTCCGTAATTTACGGAAGCACTAATCGCAGCCAGAAGACCGGCACTGCTTCCGTTCACCAGATAGAAGCTATCATCTGCTCCATAGATTTCTGCTGCTTCATCTTCTATCTGTCGAATGATTCCCTTAGGATAATGATAATCATCGAAGCCGTCAATTTCTGTTATATCAATTCCAGCCACACTTTCCATCCCAAATCTTTCATAGTTTCTTTTATGTCCGGGCATGTGAAACGGAATATAATCACTTTTTTCGTATCGTTCTAATTTATTATATAAAGTATCCTTTTTTCGGTTCACCTTAATTCACTCCCATTCCAGCACGTTTATTGTATCAAATTTAGGCTGGATAGTAAATTATAGATTTATAGTTTAATTTCTTAATTGTATTGAAAAATATGTCGAAAAAATATATACTATATACATAATTATCTTTCTAAACACATATATGAGGATTAAGATATGAAACTTGAAGCGATTCTTCCTGAAATTTACACATTTATTGACTTTGCAAAACATGAATACTATAAGGCAGACCGACGTGGCGAACACACCTTCTCTGCCCATCTGGGAGGCGGTATTCCGAAAGAACACCCTATGCCTTATAATGTGTATATTCCGATTCGTGATTACCTGAAACGTAATCCGGAAGAAATCGAAGATGTAATTGATTATTTATATGAAGAGTTTCACAAGAAGGAATATCCTTTCAAAAATGTTATTGTAAGTGAGAATTCTTATATTGAAAAAAAAGGCTTATTTAAGAAGGAATATCCTCAAATCGATGTTACATTAGAGTGGTAAATTTTAGGGCACCAGGATGGTGCCCTTTCTTATATTCTTTTACTTTGCATTTGGATCAATTACCGTTAATGTAACGGTCTTGCTGTCCGTACTTCCAATTAAATCCGTCACATCATATTGAATCGTATAAGTTCCCGGAATTCCCATATCATAGCTTCCGGAAAGCATGAGCCTGTCCGTAATATCATTGCCACAGGTATCAATTGCTGTAATACCGCTTCTCGGATCAAAGGAATCACCTACATTTAACGTAATATCCTTTGTTCCATTAATCTCTGCAGAATACTGTTTCCATGGATTCTCCGGGTCCGGATCGGTCGGGTCCCATCCCGCATACTGGCTGTTAACTGGAATCTTAATCATTTCCGGTTTGCCAAGTGGTCCCGGATCCGATGCATCATCATAAACCACAACATCCGTTCCTGCCGGACAATTTTCATAAATCCACAAAGCATCCCGGACACAGAGGCGAACACATCCCAATGATGCTACATCACCCAATAAATTAAACTGTTCTGTTTCCAAATCATTTTTATTCTTCGTATAATATGGAACCGAGTGGAACAGAATTCCCCCTTCCATAAATCGAACTGCAAACTGTCCATAAGTACCATCAACCATTGGATGGAATGTATACTTATCAGTAATGGAGCCATTTCCGACAGGGGTATCCCCTACATTTTTACCGGTAGAACAAACCATTGCCTTTACCGGAATGGAGTAAAAACCATTTTCGTCAATACCATATACCGTAACACAGTTTAATACTCTATTCACCTTAATCATGTATGGTTTTTCAACACCTGCAGCAGGAACATAAGCTTCTGCCGCCTTTTCTGCATCAGTAAGTTCCACCTTATCTTCTAAAACCACCAACTGACTTACATAGGACTCCTTTGAATTATTAGAATTTGTATTGCCCTTGATAGTTACTTCCTCCTGATTCCCAGTTTCATTATTTGATGAATTTTCTGGTAGCTTTTCTTTATTCGGCAATGTGACCACACAATAAACCAATCCTATGATCAATACAAGCACCAAAACCTTTATACAATTAATAAGTCCCCTATGCTGTCTAATCCAGCGTTTTTGCTTTCTTGTCAATCTCATAAATATTTCTCCCCAAACTATAAATAATAAACGATACTGTCATTTTAAATGATAATTACTAAAAAAACAACATCCTATTATCAATTATTCCATTGTAAATTCTTTCCTTTACAGAAGAATCATCACCAATAGTGGTACGGTTATTGCTGATAAGACCGTTGTCACACAGATGTTCCTGATAATTACAGATGTATCAATTTCCGCCTCATTTCCAAGCATTAACACAAGCGTTGCAACAGGCATACCATTCGTTACCGTTACAATGGTTGTATAAAAATCATTGACTGCAAGCAGTCTGCATACGGCAAATGTCAATACTGGAATTACAAGCAGCCTCACTGCAGAAAACATATAACTTCTCCAGTCAGAAATACTCTCTTTAATTGGATACATTGCAAGCGAAGCTCCCAATACCATCATAGAAAGCGGTGATGTCAGATTTCCAACCATATATATGGTGTCATAAATGACACCATCTGCACGAATCCCTGTAAGATATAATACTAATGCCACACAAATGAGAATAAATCCTGGATTTAATAACTTCTTAAAATCAAATTTTCCGCTATCTTCTTTGTTATTACACTTTGTAATATTATTTATTCCATAGGAAAAAATTAATATATTAAAGGAGAAGTGCAGCATCGCCGAATAAAATATTGCTTCATCTCCCAATAATGACTGTAGAACCGGAAAACCCATAAAAGAATTATTAGAGAATACCAGCATACACTCATATAATGGCCAGTCTTTCCTTGGGAAACGCAAAATCCGGCAAACAAGTTTTGCAAAAACAATAAAAACCAAATACATTGCAAAACCCGCCAACAAAACTTTTAATATTCCTAATCGGTTATCCGGCGATGAGGACAGAACTGATGCAATAACAAGAAGAGGTGCCGTTATCTTCGAAACTAAGCCGGATAAACGTGTATTCGTATGCTTATCAATCAATCCCATTTTATTCAAAGCAAATCCTAGCGCCATTATCATAAATAATTTTACCATAACTCCTACAATAACCTGTACATTCATTCTTTACTGCTCCTTTTGGTTACAATTCTTTTACATTAAAAAACCGAAAGCATTGACGGATACAACACCTTCGGGTACAACTTACCAGATAATAAAATGCCCAGAACCGGAATCGAACCAGTGACACGAGGATTTTCAGTCCTCTGCTCTACCGACTGAGCTATCTGGGCATATAACAAATATGAAATTAGAGTAGCGGGGGCAGGATTTGAACCTACGACCTTCGGGTTATGAGCCCGACGAGCTTCCAGACTGCTCCACCCCGCGTTAAAATATGAAACACATAAGAATTGTTCTTATGTGAAATGGATGGAGGTGGATTCGAACCACCGAAGCGTGTCGCAACAGATTTACAGTCTGCCCCCTTTGGCCACTCGGGAATCCATCCATAACTTAATTATATGCCATTATATTAAAAAATATTAAAATATAATAGCACAAAGCCGACAATCGGACTTGAACCGATAACCTGCTGATTACAAATCAGCTGCTCTGCCAATTGAGCCATGTCGGCGAAAAGTGGGACCTACAGGGCTCGAACCTGTGACCCTCTGCTTGTAAGGCAGATGCTC
>CAMEUH010000097.1 GCA_945938055.1 uncultured Eubacteriaceae bacterium
TTTTTTGAAAAAATCTCGGAATGGAAAGGATAGGAAAGATATGAGTTAATTATACACGAAAAATGTGAATAAATCTATTGCTTCCATTGCTTCCATGCATAGGCAAAAAAAAACGGGTACTCGGCTTGCACCGAATACCCGTTATCTTATTTACCAACCCCGTCTGACAGATGCCATAATCGTAATTTCTGGAATTACTTTCTTATGAGTACCCGTGTAAATGCCGGGCGTTGTTTGCAACAAATAATTTAATTGAGGTTATCTTAGTTGTTACAGATTTCCAATATTTTTTCAAAGTTTAATTTCCCCCCAAACAAATCCAGTGCACTTCCAATGGTGACATTGATTTTATTATGGGATAATTCTTTTAAACTCTGCAAATCTTCATAACTTCCCACACCGCCTGCATAGGTGATTGCAGTTGTTCCATTCCAGGAATCCAGAATACGGATTAAACCGGTCTCAATTCCCTGGCATTTGCCCTCCACATCAGCTGCATGAATCAGAAATTCATCACAATAATCAGAAAGCTCATCCAATGTCTGGTGCGTAATGGTAACATCGGTAAATTTCTGCCAGCGGTCTGTTACAATATAGTAATCATTATCCTTTCTGCGGCAGCTTAAATCCAGAACAATGTGTTTCTTCCCAACGGCATCCACAAGTTTGCGGATGTTATCATAATTGACCTTACCATCTTTAAAAACGAAAGATGTTACAATGACATGGGAAGCTCCTTTTTGGATGTATTCGGACGCATTGTCTGCCGTAATTCCGCCACCAATCTGAAATCCGCCGGGATGGGCTGATAGTGCACGAAAAGCCTGCAGACGGTCGGCTTCATAATAATCGGAGGTGGCAGGATTTAGCAGAATGATGTGCCCGCCTTTTAAGTGGTGTTCCTTATAAAGCGTTGCATAATAACCGCCATCCTGTTCGGATTCAAAATTAACCGTGGCGCCACTGTCCTTTAAAGAACCGCCTACAATCTGTTTTACCTTACCGTCATGTATGTCAATGCATGGACGAAATTCCATGAAAAATCCTCCTAAAAGAAAAGACTATGTTTCCTTATTGATTTGAAAGTTCACATAATTCTTTCAACATTTTTGGAAGTTCAGTATCCATGTTCTCATCCGTGAACTGACAGGTTCCTACTGCCTTATGACCACCGCCGTTATATTTCAGCATAAGACTTCCTACGTTAACATTCGAGGTCCTGTTCAGGATACTGTAACCTACTGCAGCAGAACAGCCCTTTCCGCCGCGGCCGCTTACAATCCATGCAGAAATATTCTGCTCCGGATACATGCTGTAAATCATGAAACGGTTTCCGGTATAAATAGGATCGACACCTCTTAAGTCGGAAATAATTACATTTCCTTCCACACGGGTGTATTTTTGAACCATTTCCTTGAACTTCTCAGTCTGCTCATTGTATACCTCAATACGTTCCACAACATCAGGAAGAGCAAGAATCTCTTCAGTTGTCATGGTGCGGCAGGCATCCATTAATTTTTCCATTAACTGATAGTTCGAGATGGTAAACTGTCTCCAGCGTCCCAGACCTGTTCTTGGGTCCATGAGGAAACCTACCAGAATCCATCCGGTCGGATTCATGACTTCATCCAAAGTCAGATTGCCGGAATCTACTTTGTCAACGGCTTCCATCATATCATCAAACTGTGGAAAACGTTCTTTTCCGCCGTAATACTCATAGATGATACGGGCACAGGATGGTGTGACACGGCTTTCACCCTTGTATTTGCCTTTTAATTCATTTCTTTCATGTTCACTGGAATGATGGTCAAACCAAAGACCACACCCTTCAACAAACGGAACATTAGCAAGACAGTCATTTTCATTTACTTCCACAAGACCATCCTGGAGGTCCTTTGGATGAGCAAATTTCCATGAATCAATGATGCCGGCTTCTTTTAAAAGCGCACCACATGCAAGTCCATCAAAGTCAGAACGTGTAATTAATCTCATATGTAAATGTCCTTTCCTTATAAATGTTTCCCCTAACGGTATATGTAAATAATTATACTGTAGTTTCTTGGATTTTTCAAGGAATTGATAAAGGGTTTGACAGATTCCGGTGAAAAAATTATCATTGAAGTAAGGATAAAAATGCGGGAGGACCTATGAGAAAAGTGAAGAAACGGTTTTTGTGGATGTTTTTGTTGGTTTCTTTGGTACTTATTTTGTGTAATTACATGGCAATAGTGGATTTTGTCAGTCGCAGAAGCTATCAGACATTCTCAGAAAATGAATTAACAGGGATGTTTCTTTCTGTTGAATTTATTGATGGAACGGAATTGACGCTGGAGAAGGAATGGGAGACATTAATTCAGAAATTTCCATTTTTTAATGGGGGAAGTGTGTATAAAGGTGTTCTTTCTGACGGGAGAGCCGTATTAGCAGTTTTTAAAAGTAACATGGGGAAATTTGTTACAAATCAGGAAATACGAGGAATTTTTGCAGAACTCCCGGAGGATGTTTCCTATCTGGAAGAGGAACAGAAGGTGTCGCCGTATGTATTTTTTTGTTTTGAAAACTATCTTTCCAGAACGGGAACCAGTACCTTAAAACCGAATCTTGTTTTATTTTTTCTTGGGATAGCGGGAGTTTTTCTGAGTATCTGCGGATTTTTGGCACTAATGTTTCCACAACTGTTACCTGCACTGTTTCAAAAGAATGAACCGTTAAACAGGAGAGAAAGAGATTCTAACTTTGAATTATTAAGGATTGTGTGCATGATTATGATCATCATGCAGCATTTTGGTTTCTGGGGAGAATTTGAACTTTCCGGAGATATAACTGCAAATACTGCTATTTTACAATGCATTGTGAATGTAGGGAAAATAGGTGTAAATTGTTTCATGATGATTACAGGATACTATTGCTCCCTCAGTACGTTTAAAACTTCCAGGATAACCGGTCTTGTGGCAAAAGTGTGGTTTTATTCATGGGGAATTGCAATCATTTTGTTTTCATCCGGAGTGGGGATAAGGAGCGTGGAAAATATTGTAAAGTCTGTTTTCCCAATTTGCTCCGGTGCTTTTTGGTTTGTCACGATTTATCTGATTGTGTATGTGCTTAGCCCATATATTAATCTGGTCATTCAAAACACGGAAAAAGAAAAATATAAAATACTGCTTCTTTTTCTTTTTGTAATCTGGTCGGTCATCCCATCTATTATTACTCCGGGATGGGAATTTTCTAATACGGGATGGATGATTTTTATGTATCTTCTGGGTGGGTATTTTAGAAAATATCCGGAAGTATGGGAGAATTGTAAGGTAAAGCCTGTATTGTATTTTATGGGTTCTTATGCGTTTCTCATGTATCTGACCTTTTTGCGGGATGATAAGGTGGAAATGAAGGTGTATCACCAGGGACTTGCTCAGAAGCATACGATTTTCATTGTGATTTGCTCTGTGGCGCTATTTGTATTTTTTAAAAATATTTGTCTGGGACACAGAAAAATCATTAATCGGATTGCAGCAACCACATTCGGGGTATATCTGATTCATGAAAATCCTGTATTAAATGACCTTTTATGGACAAAATGGCTTAAGGTCAATTCTTACTTTGGAGAGCCGCATTTTGGGTTATATGCCATGGGTTCCATTTTGCTGGTGTATGTTTTGTGTACAATGGCAGACATGATGCTTGGATTGGGATATCATGCATTACGTTTTTGCATAAAGAAGGAGTGGCATAAATAATTAAGATGTCAGTACTTTTTTGTAGGGGAGGAAGAAATGGCTCATTATCAATCTTTTCAAAATAAATCATGTGAATATTTTCCATGTCATAAGCTGGAGAATCCGAAAGAGTTTAATTGTTTGTTCTGCTATTGTCCGTTATATGGGCTGGGAGAAGGGTGCGGGGGAGATTTTATTTATCTGGAAAACGGTGTGAAGAGCTGTGTGAACTGTACAAAGCCGCATGATGCCAACGGGTATGAGCATGTGCAGAAACACATGAAAGATGTCATGGAACTTGCTAAGAGAAAATAAAAGGGAGCAGTTCACATTAAAGTGAACCGCTCCACTTTTTTAGATATTATTTCTTATTGTGCTTTTTTACATTTCCATTCCCCGGTTGATTGCAACACAAAGCGCCTTGATGGAGGATTTGATAATATCAGAGTCGATTCCGGCACCCCATATCATCTTGTCATTCATCTTAATACATACATAAGAGATGGCTTCGGATGTGGAACCTGTGGTTAATGAATGCTCTGTGTAATCCACTAATGTATAATTGATGCCGAAATGCTGCTTTAATGCATTGCTTACGGCGTCCAGACGGCCATTACCGGATGTGGTTACATCGGTGGTGTTATCCGGACTGGAAATCGTTACTGTTGCAGTAATGCCATTTTCCTGCTTGAAGTGGCATGCTGAAACGGAAAATTCAGAAGATTTCTCAATAAATTCCTTCTTAAATTCATCATAAATAACATCCGGTGTCAGCTCGCTATGAGTTCTGTCAGATACACCTTTTAAGTAGTAGCTTACATCCTCACGCATCTTATCCGGAAGAATAATGCCAAAGCTGTTCTTTAAGATGTAACCGATACCGCCCTTTCCGGACTGGCTGTTGAAACGGATGACATCAGAATCGTAAGTACGTCCCACATCCTTCGGGTCAATTGGAAGGTAAGGAACAGTCCAAAGGTCTGAACCACTTGCTTCGCGGCATGCCATACCCTTTGCAATGGCATCCTGATGGGAGCCGGAGAAAGCAGTAAATACCAAATCACCGGCATATGGCTGTCTAGGAGAAACACTCATTCTGGTAAGACGCTCATAAACGCTGCTGATTTCCGGCATGTTAGAGAAATCCAGCATTGGGTCAACACCCTGTGAGAACATGTTCATTGCGATGGTTACAATATCTACATTACCGGTTCTTTCACCATTGCCAAAAAGAGTACCCTCCACACGGTCTGCACCGGCAAGAAGACATAATTCTGCATTGGCAACGCCACATCCGCGGTCGTTATGCGGATGAAGAGAAAGAACAGTGTTTTCTCTGTATTTCATGTTCTTATGGAAATATTCAATCTGACATGCGGCAACGTGAGGCATCATGTTCTCAACTGTCATCGGAAGATTGATGATTGCCTTGTTGTCAGCAGTTGGCTGCCAGACGTCAAGAACTGCATTTACAACTTCCAGGGCATAATCCATTTCAGTTCCGTGGAAACTTTCCGGACTATATTCAAAGGAGAAGTTGCCGTCGGTTTCGCTTGCAAGCTTCTTTAAAAGGGAAGCACCGTCAATGGCAATCTGTTTGATTTCTTCCTTGGATTTCTTGAAAACCTGTTCACGCTGTGCAACAGAGGTGGAGTTGTAGACGTGGACAACTGCTTTTGGAGCTCCCTTGATTGCTTCAAAAGTCTTTTTGATAATATGTTCTCTTGCCTGTGTTAACACCTGGATGGTTACATCATCCGGAATCATGTTCCGTTCAATCAGGGCTCTTGCAAATGCAAACTCGGTATCGGATGCTGCCGGAAAACCGATTTCGATTTCCTTAAAACCAATTTTAACAAGCATCTGGAAAAACTCTAATTTTTCTTCCAGACTCATTGGCTCGATTAAAGCCTGATTACCGTCACGCAAGTCCACACTACACCAGATTGGGGCTTTTTCAATGTGATCTTTCTTAACCCAGTCATAGGTTACTACCGGCGGCATAAAATAAGAACGCTCATACTTTTTGAAATTTTCCATTTTCTTTTCTCTCTCCTTAATAAAACAAATGATAAATAATATGTATGTTACTCCCCGTAATATGAGGAGAGCAGGAAATGTGGTTTCTGTGGCAGAAAATAAAAAAACTTCGTATCTGTCACAGCGTCCAGATTAGAACCTGCAACTAGAGACGAAGGATATTCCCACGCGGTACCACTCTAATTCATAAACTATCGTTTACACACTCATCAGGCACGATGTAAATTATGCCCTGCCCCTGTAACGGTGGGTATCCGTTCATGTCTACTCTCTGTCTGCGGCATCTGTGACGGAATCTGGTTAAAGATTCTTATCAGGTTCGACCGCATATGGATTTCGGATGACAGTTCCAAGGCGAGTTCATTATATTCCATCCACTGTTTCGCATCAACCAACAGCTTTCTGAAGGCAGGTTTATAACTACTATTCCTCTTCATAACCTTTGATAGATGACATTATAACAGATAAATTTCGAAAAGGGAAGAGGAAATTTTGATGTTAATTAAATAACAATATTTCATATGGAAAGTTTTGGATGGGAGAGAAAGACATTCGGGCTGTTTTGACAAAAAAAAATTAATCTGAAGGCAACTGCAACTTTCGTTTATTAATTTATTACTTATGAAAATTAAAAATAATTGAATATTTTCTTAAAATAATTTATAATCTTAAGCAGACAGGTCGTGGCCTGCGACTAAAAAACAGGTATACAATTAATTTTTAAAAGGAGATTTAGGTTATGGGATACGTAGATGAGGTATTGGAAAGCGTAAAGAAAAAGAATGCTGATCAGCCAGAATTTTTACAGGCTGTTGGCGAAGTACTTGAGTCATTAAGACCGGTAGTTGATGCAAACGAAGAACTTTACAGAAAGAACGCAATTCTGGAGAGAATCGTTGAACCGGATCGTCAGATCATGTTCAGAGTACCATGGGTAGACGATAAGGGTCAGGTTCAGGTAAACAGAGGTTACCGTGTACAGTTCAATAATGCAATTGGACCATACAAGGGAGGTTTAAGACTTCATCCATCAGTAAACCTTAGCATTATTAAGTTCCTTGGTTTCGAACAGATTTTCAAGAATTCTCTTACAACACTTCCAATCGGTGGTGGTAAGGGTGGTTCTGACTTCGATCCAAAGGGTAAGTCAGACAGAGAAATCATGGCATTCTGCCAGAGCTTTGTAACAGAACTTTACAAGTACATCGGAGCTGATCAGGACGTTCCTGCCGGTGATATCGGAACAGGCGCAAGAGAAATCGGTTTTATGTATGGACAGTATAAGAGAATTACAAACCTTTACGAAGGTGTACTTACAGGTAAGGGACTTTCCTACGGCGGTTCTTTAGCTCGTACACAGGCTACAGGTTATGGTTTATTATATCTTACAAATGCACTTCTTCGTGATCACAATATTGATATCAAGGGTAAGATTTGTGCAGTATCAGGTGCAGGTAACGTTGCAATCTATGCAATTGAGAAGGCATACCAGTTAGGTGCTAAGCCTGTTACATGTTCCGATTCTACAGGCTGGATTTATGATCCGGAAGGAATTGATGTTGAACTTCTTAAGGAGATTAAGGAAGTTAAGAGAGCACGTCTTTCCGAGTATGCTGCTGCAAGACCTTCCGCTCAGTATCATGAGAAGAAGAATGCAGAAGATCATGGCGTATGGTCAATCAAGTGTGATCTTGCTCTTCCATGTGCTACACAGAACGAACTTAACCTTGAAGATGCCAAGATGCTTGTTGCGAACGGTGTAATCTCTGTAACAGAGGGCGCTAACATGCCTACAACTCTTGAAGCTACAAAGTACCTTCAGGAGAACGGTGTTCTTTTCGTAGGCGGCAAGGCTGCCAATGCAGGTGGTGTTGCTACATCTGCTCTTGAAATGAGCCAGAACTCAGAAAGACTTAGCTGGACATTTGAAGAAGTTGACGGAAAGCTTAAGAACATCATGGAAACAATCTACGCTAACATTAGTGATGCTGCAAAGCGTTACGGCGTAGAAGGCGACTATGTTGCAGGTGCTAACATCGCTGGTTTTGAGAAGGTTGTAAATGCTATGTTAGCTCAGGGTGTTTGCTAATCGTGAATTTCTAAGATAAAGATTATATGGAGAAGTCCTGGAAATGTTGAATTTCCGGGGCTTTTCTTTTTGTATTGAAATGACAAAAGAATTGTCAGAATATGACAGGCTGGCAGCAGTTATTTGAATATGCACCAACGGTAGTGATGCTTGTTATGTTGATTTTAGGATATCTTGTGGCCGGAATATTTTCAAACGAATTTACATGGAAATCAGATGCTGTCTTTTTTTCATCTGTTTATGGCAGAAATAAGGCAGTATCGGCAAAAATCAAGGCGGGATTTTGCATTGTGACCACGATATATTTTGTGACTTTCTTGGTATATAAAGGGATTGTTCTGTTGTATCTGGGCATAGACGGATGGAATCTTCCGATTCAGTCAAGCTGGACTTCGTGGAAGAGTTTTTATAATATCACGAATACCGGCACACGCAAATAAACTGATTATTCTTCTGAATGAAATATATTTCCTGTATCACTTTTAAGAAATTTTATTACATAAAAAGGTGAAAATACACAAAAAATAGTAATTGCTATTGAGGTAAAAATAATTTAGTAGTATAATATCATTACTAAAATTCGTGCAATGCACAAAAATAAGGAGTGGCGTTGTGGAGATTAAAAGGGATTCGTACCTTGAACAGTTAAAAATTAGAAAAGATAATGGAATGATAAAGATTATCACGGGAATCCGCAGATGCGGGAAATCATTCCTGTTATTTGTGCTGTTTAAAAAGTATTTATTGGAGAATGGTGTGGATAGTGAACATATCATTGAGATTGCATTGGATGGCATTGAAAATGAGGAACTGAGAGATCCAAAGA
>CAMEUH010000098.1 GCA_945938055.1 uncultured Eubacteriaceae bacterium
GCAAACTCATTTAAAATCCTTCCGGTTCCCTGATGATTATAAAAACAATTCAGATTGGCACTAAAAACTCCCAGGCCGCCTTCCATGACATTAGAATCTCCATAAAAGCCACCCAGCATAAAGAGCCAGAAAACAGCAAAGAGCACAGCTACCGTTCCAGCTCCGAGAGCCATCTTCCATTTTCCGTCAAAACAATCCTCTAACAGACTGCACACCATCATGACTCCCACCATGACAATAAAATAAGGATGCAGAAAAACAGCCAGTGTCAGCACGATTCCCCAGCGCAGGCTCTCTGACTTAAAGCTGCAGTCTTCTTTCTTTGTGCACCAGACATAAATTGCCAGAAAAATAATCCAATGTCCCCCCAAAGCCGTATGATCAAAGAGCCTTTGAAAGATAACCGGATACATTAATGTCAAAAATGCAAACAGAACCGATAACGGCTTATTTTTACTATAATGATCCATAATCAGCGCCGCCAGACATGCCTGTAAAACAAAAGACACCAGACCATACAAACCCAGATACTGGAATGTTTCCGGTAAAAGCGGCGATAGAATCTTAAAAAACACTGCAAATAACGGGATACAGTCCATATACATAATGGATACCGCAGCCGGATACGTAATCCCATCCGCAAGCCCAAAAAGGAAATGCCAGTCACTATTCCGATAAAAGCACCAGCCCAGATAGTGCTGGACAATATCACTTTCTGCCCCTACAATCCATGCGTCATTCGTTACGTCGAGAATTTTAACTCCATACAGAAAAACAAACCATGCCGCTCCAAGAAATGAGCATACAATTAATAACCATACATTCTGTTTCTTCATGTCATAACCTCTTTTTACTCTTCCTCTATTACATGGTCCGGTTTACGGTTCGCTTCCGGCGGAAGCTGCATATAATCCCGATAAAAGAAAGTCAGTTCCTCGTGATACATTTTCGGTCCGTAGAAACGTTCTTCTCCAATCGGAAGCAGTTCGCCCTCTCCAAACCAGATTTTTGGATGACGCTGACGCACACAGAAAATAAATCCGTTGGAAACAAAATAATTCTGACTATCTTCATACTTTGCACAGCTTCTTACAATTCTCTCATAGATAAATAAAAGCAGCTTTAACGGAATCCATTTGCCGATTGCCGTTGCAACCTTAATATTACGGTGCATTTTTTCATCATATTTTCCATATTCATCCATGTTCACAAAGGAACGGTGTCCCATCGCAAGACCGTAAATATACGTAATCCAGTTATAAATCCGAAGGAATTTTTTCTCATCATCCGGAGCATTTTCCAGAATATAAATATCTAACGGCACATGATTCTGTACATCCTCACGACCCTTTCCCTTAATCTTGTGAAAGGTCTTAAGCGGTACCTCTTCTTTCATGTAAAGCAATCTTGAGAAGAAATCAAGAAACGCCCCTCCACCCATTTCATTATATTTTACAAACATAAAATCACCGGATGACCATTCATCCTTCACATGACTCAGCAGAATATCAAAATCATGACGGGTCATTGCCACGTCCACGTCATCATCCCATGGTATAAAGTTCTGATGACGGACAGCACCCAGCAAACCGCCGCAAATCAGGTAGTATTTTAAACCATATTTTTCACATACACGGTGAATTTCCTTTAATAAAATCAGATTAATCCTTTGTGCCTTTTGCAGATTTGTTTCTTTTTCCATTTTATGATTCCCCATTCTCTTTATTCTCGCTAATTTTTGCATTCATTGCCTGTTTAATTTTTGTGGAACTGGTAGTTTGTGTATAGGAGAAAAAATAAATATCAGAGCCTCTTTCATTCAGAAGCCTCTTTTCCTCCATCCAGACCGGATTTCCGGAATAATCGTCTCCGGAAAAAAAGCAGTCAAAATGGTATTTATCCCACGCATCCAGCTTTCCTATCGTTTCAAAAGTTACAGGAACCGCTTCATCCACATATTTACAGCTTCCTACCATTTCAAGACGTTCCTCAAAAGGAACATACGGCGGATTCTTCTTAAAATGTACCACCAGCTCATCCGTAAGGACACCCACAATCAGATGATTACATTTTTCTTTTGCCCTCCGGAACAACGCAACATGACCCACATGAAATAAATCAAATACGCCTGCACAATATCCAATATTACATTTTTCCATTTTTTCTTCCATTCTTCTTATTTCCTCCAAAACCAATTCATTCCCTTTTAAGTGTCGGATTCAGGAACTGAAATGCAAAGCTTCTTGTATCGCCATTATCCAGCTTCACCAATTCATCGTCCAGCCAAAAATGCAGACAGCATTTCTCTTCCGGCACAAGTTCCACCCTGTATTCAACACTCTGCGGTGCCAGAAGTTCATATTCCTCTCCAGTCTTCTCCCGCATCACAAGCCGGGTATTTTCTTTTCCGGGTGCCGGTCCGGCTGTAAAGTAAAGCTTGATTTTCTCTTTTTCCTTTCCACGGTTTTGCAGATAGAGAACCGACTCCTTCTGTGTTACCCAGTACCAGATATTCTGTCCATCCTGTTCCCGCACGTCAAATCCATTTGAAACATATAACCCGCACATTCCGTCAGATACCGCTGCCTGTGCTGCATTCCCATTTTTAAGCCATTCATAGAAAGCATGATTTACCCGGTGTCTGCGATTTTCCCAGATAAACGCATCCTCCATGGCAAGATATTTTTCCCATCCATCCTTCAGGTTATATCTCTCCTTCAGAATTTCCAGAGGTACATATTCCTCCAGTTCCGGATACGTCAGATAGGTATACCGCAATGCCCGGAACAGGATATAATCCAGCGGACAGTCTTTCACACAGAATTCCTGGTCAAAAAACAGATACTCACCATCCACATAAAAACAATTTAACGGAATCATGTCAATATAGCCATTTTTTAAAACGACGCCTTCACTAGTACTGTTATTCTCTGTTGATTGTACTATACATTCCCTTAATTTATCAATAGCGGCCAGGAATTTTTTACTATCAGCTGCTGCCACGTCATACAGATAATCTACGAGCTTTTTGCCCTCTACAAACGGCATGACAAGCGTCTGATGAGCAAGCTGGTGCGGTACGGCCAATACACCTCTTTCTTCAATCCTATGAAGGTTCTCCTGACATTCCAGAAGTGCTTTTCTCCCTTCTTCATATAAAGGTTTCTTGTATACATTACTGCCGCAAATCACGGTTGCAAATCCATGACTTCGTCCACGATCTGTGGATAATGCCACATAATCTGCATCCGATAAGTCTCCTTCCATGGTACATTCCACAAGATAAGAATTGCAGTATTCAGAGAAATCTGCTTTTTCCCTTTGTTCTAAGAAATCATCCTCACTTTTTTCCAGTACGCCAGGAATCACATAATAGTTTAGTACCCTGTCACGTGTGCTTCCCATAGGCATTCTTCTGTCCGAATATATTTCCTGTGCAAGCCGGTAATCCGGAAGCGGATAATAAAACTGCATCCTGTTAAATCCGGCTTCCTGTACCCATTTCTTTAGTTCATTCATTTCTGCCATGGCTTCACAGCCGTTCTCATGATTCTCGCCTTCTTGTGGTCTTGGATATCCACACTGATATTTGCTTCCGTTTGGGTTATCCACAGCAATCATTAGTTTGCCCGTTTTTTTTAACATTTTTGATGCCATGGTAATATAATCCCGAAGCTGCTCCTTTGGATTCTCCATTTCATTCCCCTTACAGGAAGCTCCTGTAACTATGATATAATCAAACGGTTCCTCCCACCGCATCTTTCTTACTTCACCGGCATAAATGTCCAGATTTTTCCTCTTTTGATACCTTTTTGCTGTTGCCTGGGCTTTTTTTAAGGATGGTTCCGTCATCACTAGCCTTTTTGCATGGTTACAAAGCATTCCGGTCAGTGCTCCAAATTCTCCACCAATTTCCAGTACACAGGCATCTTTTTCAAATTCATACCAGTTTAAAACAGAAGTTCTCATTTCGCTCAGATGAAAAAAGACCTTCCAGCGTTTTTCTTCTGCCATGACATCATCAAAATTCTCATCTCTATTTTTTTCAATATAGCTGCAGATATCTGTTTCAACATCCGTCAGCTGTTTTGTATCTTTATCATAAAAAGTAAGAAATAAATTTGCCATGTTTTCTGACTCCCATCACTACTTTACTGCAGTTTCCCTGACCCAGTCATCCCTAAGCCCCATCTCATTAAGGCTTTGGCAGGTTATCTTAACATATTTCTTATCCATGAACTGATAAATTTCTTCCGCAAAATCCCTGGACAACGGCTGTTGTGGCTGATACATTTCCATAAAATCCGCAAAATAGTTTTCCACGGCATGATGAATTGCTTCTACAAAATCCAACTGTCCCTGAGTTCTTGTCTCCTCATCATACACCGCTTTCTGCTCTTTATCCACATAATGTACAGACGGTGTCATGGAAGTCATGATTGTCTCAAGGTAACGGTAAGTCTGATACAGATAACTGTCTGCCTTTTCTACGCCGTCATTCACGTATAGCGAGTCAATCTTTAAAGACTGCTTCTCGTCATCCGTAACGGACCGGCAGAAATATTTTCCCACCAGTTCAAAGGGTGCTATCCGTTTCAGATAATACTGACAGGTTCCGGAAGACACAAAATCAAAAAATGCATACTTTCCGCCTTCTTTGAGACCAAGCTCCTGCATGTACGCAAGATAATTTGTTCTTAACTCCTGAACCCTTTTATAGATTTTGTCTTTATGACATAGTACATAATCTGTGACTGACAAATTTTCTTTCCTAAGAATCTCTTCTTCTGGAAGGCAGAACCGGTACTGCAACAATTCTTCTTTGCTTCCATGAAACTTCACCAGCGAGAGCCAGACAATGTCCTTATCCTCCGTAATTCCCGTAAAGGTAGCCAATTGCCTTGAAGCCAGAAAATACCGGTACTGAGGTAAGATTCCATTCATCTTCTCATTCATGATTCCATATAATTTGCAGAGAAGATATCCATCCCGTGCAGAAAACAGCATGCCATCATAAGAATCCTTCTGAAGTTCCTCCAGAAGCCAGACCATAAATTTACTAATGAGCGGTGCAATAAAAAATGTACTTTCCTGCTCCGGTGATTCAATAAGATACCGTCCCTGTTCATCCGTTTTCACAAACGGACTGTTAAACATCCCGGCACAAAAAAGTCCTGCCATGCATTTTTCATTCCATCCTTCTGCTTTTTCCACCAATTTTCCAAATGCAGACTCTTTTAAAAGTTCCAGACCCTTCTTAATCCGCACGGCATCCAGCCCATTCTGTTCTGCTGCCGCTATGTCAGAATTCGGGTTATCCCCGATATGTAGATAATTTTTAGCCGGAACTGCCTCCTTGTAAATCGCAAAAAGCTGCTCCTGCTTTAACTGACGATATTCACAGGAAACAAAAAGTCCATCATATTCTGTAATTCCTGTCGCTTCAAGAAGTAACTTCATTACTGTTTCCGGAAGATACATATCCGTTACCAGAGTCACCTTTTTACCGGATTTTCGTGCATAAGAAAGAGCCTCTGCAATATCTTTTCTTGGCAGAACACTTTCTTTTTCTACTTGTATTTCCAGCTGCATCAAGGTCTTTTTCTCTTCATCGGTTATCCCCGTACTCTCCTGTAGTGCATCGTAGATTTCTATCAGATTTGGATTCGGCCGCTTTACATGGAAAATAGCATCATGGCGTTCATTCCTGAAATCTTCCATAATAATTCCCTGCCGCCTTGCCTTATCTTCTACAATTCCAAAGACATCTTCCGGATACAGGACCTTTCTTGCAATCAGTGTATCCCAGATGTCAAAGCTTATGGCATCATAATTGTCCATGATGTTTTTTAATTCTTCCAGTGTCTGCGGTTCATAAACCATTCTCTTTCTCCCATTCTTTCCGGAATTAGCAAATTGCTTTACTCAGCCTGTTCATAAGAAACAGAAACGCTTCGTATCATGTATGCCAAAGCCCTTAAATGTTCATTTTCTACCGGAATATCCTCTGTCAGGAATCTTAATACAGCCTTTTCCCCCGCCTCCATCTTTCTGCTGACAGAAAACTCCACCTGCGGTGCCGCAAAATGCTCCACCAGCTCATTATTCCAGTAAATATCAATCTTTCTTTCTTTTACAGCATCATAAAAAATCAGTTCACAGCGAAATGTAATCTTTTGGGCCAAATCATGCGGATTCTTCAGTTCGATTTCTGCCACACGTTCTCCATTCCACTGCCAGAACATCCCATTCAATTCTTCCAGTTCATAAAAACCTTTTAGAATGGTATAACCTTCATGAAAAAGATTTCTTTCCTTTCCCCGGATTCCCTTCATGTAATCTTCAATGGCATTAATCACCACACGCTGGTATCTCTTATCATAAGTAGATGTAAAATAAGTACGAATGCGCATAATTTCCTTAAGCGCACCCATAACACCGTTTTTCATGTAACCCTGATATCTTTCTGCAAAAAACAGTCTGTTTCGAACCGTGTAATATTGTGAAACATAAGATGTTTCTCCGCCTGCACTACCTCCTACCTTATGCCACAAAGAAGCCTTTGGAACATACAAAATGTTTACTCCTAATTCCTTTAGCTTCATGCAGTAATCCACATCTTCATAATACAGAAAATATTCTTCATCAAAACCACCGGATTTCTCCCAGACTTCTTTATTCACCAAAATACAGCATCCGGTTGCAAACTCAACCGCGCGCATCTGATTACAGTCCTCTTGTTCCGGATGATACTCATATAATGTCTGACACACATCCGCCGTTTCAAAATTGATGGCACCACCGGAATACCACAAAGAATGTTCTTTATTCTCCTTATCCCGATACATACGTGGAACCGCAACATTCGCCGAATCACAGTGCATCAGTAATTCTTCCAACATTCCCGGTTCACATTCCGTATCCGTATTAAGCAGTAGTCCATACTCTGCGCCACGTAAGAATGCCTCATTCATTCCACGATTCGAACCAGCGCCCCACCCCGCATTCTCATTCATGTAAAGCGTGTGTACCTGCGGAAATTTTTCTTCCACCAGCGCCATGGAACCATCTTTCGAACCATTATCCACAACAACAATTTCCATGTCAGAAAAATTCTGCTGATACAGACTAGAAATACAGTCTTCAATAATATTCTTTCCATTATAGTTCACCAGAACTACTGCCACTTTATTCCATCCGGATTCCTTTTTAACCATGCACACACCTCAAATCACTAATTTTCTTCTAACTCTTTAAAGAATGTAATGAGCTTCTTTACAATCGCACTCCATTCAAAATGTTCCAATACATACTGTCTGCCACGTTCGCCCATTCGTTCTGCCTCTTCCTTATTCTCAAGAATGGTATTCACCGCTGTTTCAAAGTCATGATAATCATCAAAACTAAAACCACCCTTTGTTTCTTGGACAAAATAATCCATAACGGCACATTTCTTATTTACAAGCACCGGTCTTCCTGCAATCCAGCTTTCCATGATGACAATCGAAAAACTCTCAAACAACGATGGCTGACACAAAGCTTCTGCCGCTGCATAAGCATTATACTTATCCTGCTGTTCCACAAAGCCAAGATCAATGACATCCTCCCTGACACCCTCCGGAATTGCAATCTCACCGCCTCCGATAAGCACCAGTTTTAAGGAAGTATTATTTTTTTGTTTATATTGTTCAAAATACTGCAATAGAACGTGAACCTGCTTTCCGGTATCTTTACGTCCTGCATACAAAATAAAAGGTTCTTTTATACAAAATTTTTTGCGAAATTCATTAGCATCCCCATTCCAGTCCGTATCAATTCCATCGCCAAGAACCAGCTGTTTTGCCCCTGACAAATCATACACCCGATTTGCCAGTTTCTTTTCCTCAGCTGAATGATACAAAAAGCCTCGCACCATTGGAAAAACCTTCTTAAAAACATCCATATACACATAGCTTTCATCATGAAAACATGGTATCATGACTGCTTTCTCCGGGCATGCCTGAATGCCATAATACGTAGTGCCAAACATATACGGAATATACACAAACCAGCTATATTCCTCCTCATGTGACCGGATATACTCATAGAGCGCCGGACTATTCACCATTTCTTCCATGAAGATTACTTCTTCTTCCGGTTCTGGCATATTCTGTTGAATCAGTTTCAGATTAATACTGTCAAATAGCGGCACATTTCTCTGACGCACTTTAAATCTCCGAACCGGAATATCATAAACCATCTCCAGTCCTTCCGGATAATAATCCACGTTCCAGTCACTGGAAAATTCCTTGACACAGGTTGTCAATATTTCCAGTTCCACTCCTGCCTGATGTAAATGTGTTGTAATTCCACGCAGTGCATTTTCTGCACCACCAGGAATATCTTTTCCATACCAAGGTATAACAAACGCTAATTTCTTCATAATTAAGCCTTTCCTTATTCACACCTGTGTCATTATTTTCCAAATACCCGTTCAAACAATGCCATGAAATTCCCAATAATTGCATCCCAGCTAAAGTATTTTTTCACATATTCTTTTCCCTTTTCGCCCATACTCCTGCAAAGTGATTCATCTGCAAGCATTACTGTCAGCTTATCTTCAAATTCCTCATAATTGGTAAAA
>CAMEUH010000099.1 GCA_945938055.1 uncultured Eubacteriaceae bacterium
TCCGTCCTGCCGCCCCGTAACGGGTCAGCTTGTTTATAATATCACTTTGAATTTATAAAGTCAACATCTTTTTTCAAAAATTTTGACAAAATTTTTAGGAAACCAATTTATTAAAATGATACGGAAAGATTTATGAAGAAAATAATCGAAAAATTCCAACGCACATTCCAATGATTTATCCGTAGGAGTATCCTAAGCAAGAATCACTTTTTCCAGTTCCTTCAGATTACTTACAAGATAGGTTGCCCCGTTCTGAAGCAATTCCTCTCTGCTTCCATATCCCCACAGAACGCCCACCGAATCCATTCCACATTCTGATGCACCGCAGACATCATGCATCCGGTCGCCAATCATCAGAACTCTTGACACATCCTCTATGCTGCATTCCCAAATGGCTTTTCTTATAACATCCGCCTTGGTTTCATGCGTTTCCTGAACAGAACTTCCGCACAGGCGGTAAAAATATTTTGCCAAATCAAAATGTTCCATGATTTCACGAGCAAAATGTTCCGGCTTAGAGGTTGCCAGTACCAGTTTATATCCCTTATCCACCAGTTTTTGCAAGAACTCTGGAATTCCTTCATAGACCTCATTTTCAAATTTTCCCTTATCACCAAAATATTCCCGGTAATAAAGGACCGCCTTTTCACACTCATCCTCCTTGAATCCATAAAATTTTTCATAGGATTCCAGAAGCGGAGGCCCGATAAACGGATAGAGCTTTGTCCGGTCCTTTTCTACAATGCCGAATTTTTCAAGGGAATACAAAATGGAATTGGTGATTCCCAGTCCCGGATCTGTCAGGGTCCCATCCAAATCCCAGAATATGTATTGATATTTCATTATAATTCTCTCGTTTCCACTTCAATAATTTGATCTTTATCCACCATCTTCATGATATTTCTTGTAATCAGAAACGTCGTGACAAAATCAGTAACACCACTAAAAATCAATCCTAAACCAATAAGCATAATCAGAGTTGTGACTGCTTCAAAAGGATTAATAATCAGTACAACACCAAACAGCAGATTTAGAACAGCAAAAACAAGTACTGTGGTTGAGCCTCTGTAATGATTATTATGCAGACCGATTGCGCTTTGTAACTTGGAGATGCCACTCACAACAATGACAACGCCCAGAAGTACCGGAATAATTGAAATGACACTTTCTACCCGGACATAAACAAAAATACTTGCTATGACAAGAACCGCACCAATCACCAGTTCATTTCCCACAAAACTGTAACGGATATCCTTCGTTGCAAAACGATATAAGAAACCAAGTCCCGCAATCAGGATAACTGTTGCAAATGCATATCCAATGGTTCTTGCCGTAGAACCAGGAAAAAACGTAAGAATTAATCCGATTACCACATAAATTAATGATGAAATTATCGTATTCTTTTTCATTTCTTTAAAAACGCTCATGTTCTCTGCCTTGCCTTTCCCTGTAAGTTTTCCCATATTGAATTTGATTCAGACCATTAAACCCGGAAAATACTTCCGCCAATAAATTCCCTGATAATGGAATTCTTTGGAATGTCTTCACTGCTGATTCCAAGAAAATAATCCAAGAACTTCAAAAGCCTCTTTGCCTCATAATACTCTGGCTCTTCCTTGCTGATTCCAAAAAGCAGCGGTTCTGCACTCTGTTTTAAGACTGCAAGCTCATAAATCAATGCGGAATTAAACATAACATCTGCCTCTTCCTGATAAGGAAAAATATTCTCTTCTTCTCCCCGTCTTACAGAATCCCACATTTCAAGCGTACGCTTTGCACTGGAACCTCTGGTACGTGCATCCCGAACCATTCTTCGAAGCAGTCGTCCATCCGTTGTCGGAATGCGGTTATGCTCATCAATATTAAGCTGGGTCAGCGCACTAATATAAATCTTAAATTTATTTTCCGCAGGAATATTACTGGAAAGCTTATCATTCAGGCAGTGAATTCCCTCAATGACAAGAATTTCATCCTTGTTAAGCGTCAGTTTATTCCCTTTATACTCTTTCTTTCCGGTTTTGAAATTAAAACTTGGAATTTCTACTGTCTCACCTTTTAACAACGCTGTCATCTGGCTATTAAAAAGTTCAATATCAATCGCTTCCAGACATTCAAAATTGTAATTTCCATTTTCATCTTTTGGTGTATCTTCTCTTTCCACAAAATAATTATCCACTTCAATGGTATGTGGTTTTAATCCATGTGCCTTAAGTTGTACCGCCAGACGATGGGAAAATGTGGTCTTACCGGAAGATGATGGTCCGGCTATCATGATAAATTTCTTATTTGGTTTTGATGCGATTTCAGCAGCAATATCCGCAATCTTTTTCTCCTGAAGTGCCTCCTGTACCAGAATCAGTTCACTAATGTTGCCGGATGCAATCACATCATTTAACGCACCAACCGTGTCAACATTCAGCATGTTTCCCCATTGCGTTGATTCCTTCAATACCTGGAATAATTTGTGCTGTGGCTTAAATTCCGGTACTGAATCCGGTTCTTCCTTGGTTGGAAGCTGTAATACAAACCCATCATCATACTTAAATAAATCAAATGTATCCAGCATACCAGTAGAAGGTGCCATGTAGCCATAATTATAATCTTCAAAGCCATTCAATTCATAAATATTTACCCGTGACACACGTCTGTATTTAAATAGCTTAACTTTGTCATCCATTCCATGCTTTTTGAACAATTCTACTGCCTGGTCCGTGTTCATGCTCTTTTTCTTAATCGGCAAATCCAGGCTGATGAGTTCCAGCATCTTAAGCTTCACTTCCAGAAGGAACTCTTCCGTAATATCAACTTCTCCTTCAATATCGCAGTAATAGCCCTTGCTCAGAGAATACTGTACACAGATTTTTTTAATTCTTCCTTCCGGCACAACATCATACAGGGCAGAAAGCATCAGCATGCATACACTTCTCTTGTATGTCAGGTTGCCGATAACCGTATCTGTGGTAACAAATTCTACTGCTGCATCATCCGGTACTTCCTTAGAAAGCTCTGTCAGTTTTCCGTTGACCTTTGCCAGAATAATGTCATGATCAAAATCTTTTTTTGCATACTTTGCCAGTTCCAATAACACTTTACCCATAATACAATCTCCTTTCAGAATACCCTGCTATAATATTTTATATGGAACGCCTGCCTTGCAGGTAATAATTCTTACATCATTACATTTATGCTCCAGCACTTTTGCCATGTAGTCAATAAAAATGTATTCCAATCCATAATGTCCTGCATCTACCACGGTAATTCCCGATTCCACCGCATCCAGTCCATCATGATGCCCGATATCCCCGGTAATCAGAAGGTCTGCTTTCTTTGCCACTGCATGCTCCAGCATCCCCTTTCCGGAACCCGGTGAAATGGCAACTCTTTTTACTATTTTATCAGTATCCCCATAAACTATGACATTTTCCAGTTCAAAACTTGCCTTAAGCTTTTCAATCCAGATTTGTGCAGAACTTTCATACACATCAGACACCCTGCCGACTCCTTCCTCCACACCATCCACAACTCTTGTGACCTCCAGAACCTCCGGTGCCTCAAGACCAAGCATGGATGCTGCAAGGGATGCCATTGCCTTTACATCAAAGTTCGTATGCACGGCATAACAGTTAATTCCTTTCTGAATTAGTTTTAACAGACGTTTTCCCACAATGTCATCCGTATTGATTTTACGAATTTTTCCAAAAATAAGCGGATGATGTGTCAATAGCATGTCCACGTGCTGTGCTGCCGCTGCATTTACCACTTCTTCCGTGGCATCCAGTGCCACCATAATACTGCGTACCTCCGATTCGCCGTCACCCGCAATGAGACCCGGATTATCCCAGTCACATGCCGAATCCAATGGAAACAGTTCCTCAATAATTTCCATGATTTCCCTGCACTTCATAATACTTCAACCCTTCTTTAATGCATTGCATTTCTTCTTCCAGTTCCATTAATCTTTTTTCCGAATTTTCTGTGGAAATATCAGAAAGACTTTCACAAATTTTTTCAAGCTTATCCAGTTCTTTTTCCATATATTCCCGCAAAACAGGATCCTGCTTCAACAAAAGCCGTTGCCCATACCGGTAATCACATGCTTTCTCATACTTCTGCCTGCCATGAACTGCTTTCATGATTATGTAATACTTTCCCTCTTCAAGCAGCATGGTCTCTTCCTGTATGGCATACCCATGATTCAGAAGATACCTTCGGACCAATTCTGTATCAGTATGTGGAGAAAGAATAAGTTCTTCCACGGTATCCAGAATTTTTCTGCCTTTTTCCAGAAGACCGGTAATCAGAATACCTCCCATTCCTGCCATGATAACCGTCTGAGCCTCACCGGCTTTCAGTTTATCAAGTCCGTCTGACAGGCGCGTTTCAATTCGATTCTCAAGATGTGCAAGTGCAATATTGGTCTGTGCCTTACTTAACGGCCCCTTTGCCACATCCATCGCAATCACCGTATTCGAAATATTCTGCTCAATCAGATAAATTGCAAGATATCCATGATCCGTACCAACATCACATGCCGTTCCTCCCGGCTGTACCATGCCTGCGATTGCCTGAAGCCTCTTTGAAATCTCCATGGCTCCTCCCATTAATCCAGATAATCCTTAAGCTTTCTGCTTCTGCTTGGGTGGCGCAGCTTTCTTAATGCCTTTGCCTCAATCTGACGGATACGTTCTCTTGTTACGTTAAATTCACGACCAACTTCTTCCAGTGTTCTTGCGCGTCCGTCATCCAGTCCAAATCTTAAGCGTAATACTTTCTGTTCTCTCTCGGTTAATGTACTAAGTACTTCCGATAATTGTTCCTTAAGAAGCGTAAATGCTGCTTCATCTGCCGGTACCGGAACGTTATCATCCTGTATGAAATCTCCCAGATGACTGTCTTCTTCTTCACCAATCGGTGTTTCCAGAGAAACTGGTTCCTGTGAAATCTTTTGAATC
Organism: uncultured Eubacteriaceae bacterium; assembly: GCA_945938055.1. Taxonomy (GTDB): domain Bacteria; phylum Bacillota; class Clostridia; order Lachnospirales; family Lachnospiraceae; genus MGBC120314. Next base: position 4,953 of record CAMEUH010000099.1, read on the forward strand.
TCTCTTACCCGTTCAACCGGAATATCCATTGCTTTTGCAATTTCTTCCGGAAATGGCTCTCTTCCCAGTTCCTGAAGGAGCTGTCTCTGTACACGAATCAATTTATTAATTGTCTCAACCATATGAACCGGAATACGGATGGTTCTTGCCTGATCTGCAATGGCACGGGTAATCGCCTGACGAATCCACCATGTAGCATACGTACTGAACTTAAATCCCTTACTGCAGTCAAATTTTTCAACAGCCTTAATAAGACCCAGATTTCCTTCCTGAATCAAATCAAGGAATAACATTCCCCTGCCCACATACCTTTTTGCAATGCTGACTACCAGACGAAGATTTGCCTCTGCCAGTCTCTTCTTGGCTTCCTGGTCACCGGCTTCCATTCGCTTTGCCAGTTCGATTTCTTCTTCCGCACTTAAAAGCGGCACCTTGCCGATTTCCTTTAAATACATGCGGACCGGGTCCTCAATGCTGATTCCTTCCGGTACGGACAAATCAATCTTTTCCAGATCAATCTCTTCTTCTGTTCCATCCAGAATAATGTCATCTTCTTCCACCGGGTCTTCTTCTACCGGAAGCAGTACATCCACACCATTATTTTCAAGAAATTCCAGCACTCTGTCCATCTTATCCGGATCGAAATCCATATCTGCGAAGAAATCAAGAATTTCCTGCTGCTCCAGACAATTTTTCTTCTTTTTGGCAAGTGCTAAAAGCTCCTTTAACTTTTCCGTGAATTTAATCATGTTCTCATCCATTACTTTGGTCCATCCTTCCTTACCTTTTTGCGGTAATTAACTTATATTTTATCCTTACTTTAATGAAATATGCATTTTGCTTAGTTTACCAAGCTCTGCCTGTTCTTTTACCAGCATGCTTAATTCATCTGCCGTAGCAGCATTTCTGCTCCGGTAATCCACGCTGTTCTTTTTCACCTTATAAATAGTTTCATTTAATGCCTTTTCTTTTTCCGCCAGACTCAATTCTTCACTCAGCGGTGCATTAAAGAGTGAAGCCACTTCCTTATGTTCTTCCTCACTTTCATACATGCTGATGATAGACGCCGGATTCAGCCTGTTATTTTCCAGCTGTTCAAACAATTTTACCGCAACATCATGATAAATTGGTTCGATAAAATCCCTTGGCGAAATATAATTCTTTATTTTATGATATAACTGCGGATCCTCAATCAGCCATGTAAGAAGAATTTTCTGTGCCTTCCGAAGTCCATCGTCCTTTGTAGAACGCATTCCTGCCGCTTCTTCCTGCTTCTGATGCTTTAATTCATTGGCTACATAAAATTTTTCCCCGTAATCATTAACCAGCTTTCGAAAACTATCATATTCTATAAAATATTTTTCACAAACTGCCTGAATATAATTATTACGCTCCACCTGTTCGGTAAATTCCGAAAGTTTTCTTGCCATGGCATTGTAGAATTCCGTCTTGCTCTCAGGGTCCTTTAAGTCATACTGCTGCTCCAGAATTTCAATTTCATACAGGAAACTGCTTGTCGCCGTATCAATCCTCTTCTGGAACTCCTCCGCACCCAGTGCCTTAATGAATTCATCCGGATCCTTGTACGGTCGCATGTTAATCACCTTAATCCGAAGCCCGGCTTCCTTTAAAATCGGTATGGCACGAAGTGCCGCCTTCACACCGGCTCCGTCACTATCATAGGTCAACAGTACTTCATTGGTATAACGCTTTAATAATAAAGCATGTCCTGTGGTTAAGGCCGTTCCCAGTGATGCCACCGCCTGATTAAATCCAGCCTGATGTAATGCAATGACATCCATGTATCCTTCACAGATAATCAGATTTGGTTTCTTACTGGTTCGTGCAAGATTCAGTCCATAAAGGTTCCGGCTTTTATCAAACAGCATGGTCTCCGGTGAGTTTAAATACTTTGGCTCACCATCTCCCATGACCCGTCCGCCAAATCCAATGACCTTATTATTAATATCCATGATTGGGTACATGACACGATTCCAGAACTTGTCATATACCCCTTTTTCATTCATGGTAAATAAGCCTGTCTCCTTTAAGACCTTATCCGAATAGCCTTCTTTTTTCATGTAACGATATAAATCATCGCTATACATGTTAGAATATCCCAGTCCAAATCGATTAATGGTTTCCTCCGAAAGCTCCCTTTTTTCAAAATAAGCCCTTGCATTCGCTCCATTTTCACCCTTCAACTGATAATAAAAATAAGTAGCGGCCTTTTTATTAATCTCAAAAAGCAGGTTGCGAAGATCTGCCCGTTTCCTCGCCTCCTTGGAATATTCCATTTCTGGAAGTTCTACACCGGCCCGGTCAGCAAGATACTTAATACTTTCCGGAAAGGTAAATTTCTCATATTCCATGATAAATGTAATCACATTTCCACCCGCACCGCATCCGAAGCAGTAATACATCTGCTTACTCTGGGAAACGGAAAATGACGGGGATTTTTCATTATGGAACGGACATAATCCAAAATACGAACCGCCTTTTTTCTGAAGCTTCACATATCCGGATACTACATCAACAATATCATTTTTTTCTCGAATTTCCTCAACTAACTCATCAGGATAATACATGTTTTTCCATCTTCCTCTATCGCTTCCATGAATTTTCTGATACAAACAATTCGCAGCTTATTACATTACTGTTTCCAAGACACCGGAATAAAAATATCTGAGAATTTGGAAACACAATAGCTGTCACTCATTCCTGCAATATAGTCACAGACAATTCTCTCCGGTTTCTCATCCCGTTCCTTCATGATTTGAAGATAAGACTCCGGTAATTCCATCAAATTGTCCAGATAATATTCATAAAGCTCAATCAACATTTTTCTTGCTTTGACTTCTTCACTTTTGGCTTTCGGATTCGTATATAGAGATTCAAACATAAATTTACGCAGATTTTTCATTGCCCATTCGACTTCTCCCGACATAATGATATCCGGTTTATCCTCGCTTTGATGAATAATATCATTAATCATGGTATTAAGCCGTGCTTTCGTAGTATTGCCGAGAATGGATGCATACTCTCTGGGAATATAATCCTCCGTAAAAATACCCGCCCGAATGGCATCATCGATATCATGATTAATGTATGCAATCTTATCTGCAATCCGAACCACTTTTCCTTCCAGTGTCGATGGATTTCCTGCGGTTCGATGGTTCAGAATTCCGTCTCTTACTTCCTTTGTAAGATTCAATCCCTTTCCGTCTTTTTCCAAAAATTCCACCACGCGAATACTCTGCTTATAATGAGCAAATCCATCCGAGCAGACTTCATTTAATGCTCTTTCACCGGCATGTCCAAATGGGGTGTGCCCCAAATCGTGTCCCAGTGCAATGGCCTCCGTTAAGTCTTCATTCAGCCGTAATGCCCTTGCAATGCTTCTCGCAATCTGCGACACCTCCAGCGTATGTGTCAGTCTTGTACGGTAATGATCTCCTTCCGGGTCCAAAAAAACCTGTGTCTTATGCTTTAATCGCCGGAATGATTTACAATGTAAAATTCTGTCACGATCCCTCTGATAAATGGTTCGCACATCACATTCCTCTTCCCAGACGTCTCTTCCCTGTGACTTCACACTTAACGCGGCGTATGGACTTAGATTCTG
>CAMEUH010000100.1 GCA_945938055.1 uncultured Eubacteriaceae bacterium
GCCATTCTCCCAATTCCGGCCGCGTATGAATTCGGTCCTTTATCCTGATGACCCACACAAGATTTACAATTCATGTTGTGCTCCATGTTCATTGCTTATTAATATGTTATGTTTCTCAACGCAATTTAGTTCACATATCTACTTTTCCTCACAAGGCGAAGAAATCAATGTAATTCTCCTTGCTTTCCGATTTTCTGAGGGTTGTTTTTCCATGAGATGTCCCAGAAGTTTTTCATATTCCCGGAAAAATTCCATGCACTCTTTGTCATCCAGATAAACAACTGCTGAACCAACACTCAGCATATCCTTTACCGGGTCAGCATCCGGCTTCTTAAAATAATTCGCAAATTCCATATTAAGCTGCATCAATACTGATGAAACCAGCATATCCATGTCGGCGGAATCATTTTCTTCGTAATGAGGATTCTTTAAGGCATAGGTCTTTTCCACCTGGCCCCGCTTTACTTCCTCTCCCAGCACTTCTATCACTCCGGCATCAAGGAGGCATTTCATATGCCTGTAAAGGCTTGCTCTCGGTATATCCTCAAGAGCTTCACCAATCTGCGCCGTGGTGCAGCTTTTCTTTCGGACAATCGTCTGTAAAATGCGCTGTCTGACCGGATTCATTGCCGCTTTTACATATTCCTTTTTCATTGATTGCTTCCTCTTTTCTTATGAAAATCGTTATAGAACTGCCAGTAAAATGAGCTTTGATACAAGGTGTATGCCAAAATGCCCCAGGATTGCATACTGAATACCATATTTTCTGTAATATCGTCCGAAAACAAGCGCAAAGCATCCATTCAGAAGAAAACACCGAAACACAATAACCGGTGTCAGACCACCAAAGAATGCTATTGTTGTAGGAAGATGACCTGCGGCAAATACAAGTGCTGCAATAAGATTTGCTGCTGTTAGAACGCCTTCCGGTACCTGTTTCCTGCCTTCTGCATCTTTTCGAACGAAAACTTTCCAGAGCACTGCTGCCAAAAAGCCATAGATGCTGCTTTGAATCGTGGTAATCACAAGAAACATATGGTAAGAGCCAATCTGGCTTAACAGAAGTTTTCTTGTCGCTTCATCATAATGTTCATAAGTATACATTCCGGTAAACAGACCGCCCACTAAGGCGATGGGTAAAATTACCAAGCCCAGTTTTAACGCTTTCTTAATCGTATCCTTCATATCTTTTGCCCTCCACTAATCTCAAAAATGATACCAATATATTAATCTCATTTTTAAGATTAGTCAGGTTTTTAACTGAGGCTTTTTGCAATTTTGATTACTTCGTCTGCATCGAGTGCTTCAACCGCAGTGTAAAGTTCGCTCATTTTATCCGTATATTCATCCGGATACTCAAAACCTTTCAGCAAAGAAACAATACCATCCGCACGGTCAACATCCATCTCCTGCATTGCAACACATAACATTGAAAGCTGCTCGATAAGAACGTCAATATTGAGTTCTATTTTCTCAACATTGCCAGCCAGTCTTTTTTCTCTTTCCGTCACCGTGCTCAGTTTTTCTTTATAATTACGCCATTCCTCAAGAAAAGCTGGTGTTACGTTGTCAATCGTATCCTTTTTATTGTTGATGGCTGCCAGCTCCAAAAGTCTTGCCATACCACTTAAATGCACCGCACCAATCATCGCTGCAGACGCTTTCATTGAATGAACCTTGATGCGGTATTGTTTTAATGCTTCCTCATCTGTATGGATTTTTACAGCATAGCTTTCAAGCTCATCCGCTTCATAATCAGTCATTTTAATAAAATCAACTATGATTTCGTAAAGATCCTGTGGTGAATTACAGTGAATATAGGCGTATTCAAGGTTAATTTCAGGTAATGACTCCAAAAGCTTCTCTATTTCTTCCTGATTATCTTTTTCATCAAGTCTTCTTTCTTCATTGAACCTGTCAATCTGACTGTATTCCATTTTTACATTGCCCGGTTTTAATTTATCCGCAGGCAGAAGCTGTTTTATTGTCTCTTCCAGTTTGGCAAATATAATCGGTTTTGTAAGAAATGCAGTAAAACCATTGTTCAGATACATTTCTTTTGCGCCGGTAACTGCATTCGCTGTAAGCGCAACAACCGGCGTATCGGTATTTTTATTGCCCTCAACAAACCCGAATGAATGCAAGGTTTCTATTCCGTCCATTCCCGGCATCATGTGATCAAGGAAAATCAAATCATATTTTTTCTCTGCAATCTTCTTAAGACATTCTTCACCACTGTCAGCCTCATCAATTCTTATAAGTGTGTCCTTTAAAAGTTGTCTCAATACCTTCCTGTTAATTGCATTATCATCCACTGCCAGAATATCTGCATCAGGTGCCGTAAAAGCTATTTCATATGTATACTCCTGCTCCTGTTTCTTAATTCTTTCAGAAAGATTTCCAATTGGTGTTTCATCTGCTATTTCCTGCTCCAAATCAAAGAAAAAGCTGGAACCTTCACCATAAACACTTGTAACATTCAGATGGCTTCCCATAAGTTTTAAGAGCTGGACCGTTATACTCATACCGAGTCCCGTGCCTTCTATATTTCTGTTCCGGTCTTCTTCAATACGTGAAAACTCTTCAAATAATTTGGGAAGGTCCTCCTCCTTTATTCCGATTCCCGTATCAGTTACCCTGAAATGGAGTATCATCTTATCTTCTTTTCTGTCACCGGATACAAAAAGTGTTACACCACCTTCATTCGTATACTTTACGGCATTATTCAGAATATTAATGAGCACCTGCCTTATTCTCACATCATCGCCCTTAAGTCTTGACGGAAGATTTTCATCGAGCGAAAGATTTAAATCAAGCTCTTTTGTCTTTGCCCTGTGTGATATCATACTTATTGTATCGTGAATCAGACTGCTCAAATCATATTCTGCAGTTAATATCTCCAGCTTTCCTGAATCTATTTTGGAAATATCAAGAATATCATTAATCAGTGACAAAAGACTTTTTCCGGCATTCTGTATATCCAGCGCATATTCCCTTATCTGAATATCCTTACATTCCCTGAGAATCATTTCATCCATTCCGAGAACCGCATTAATTGGTGTTCGTATCTCATGTGACATTCTCGCAAGGAACTTACCTTTAGCTTCGTTTGCAATGAGTGCTATTTTCTTGTCCTTCTCAATTGAAAAAATATTGCTTATCGTATGAATTACCGCTCCCGAAAGCAATATCAGCAGTCCGATTGCAAGGTATGAACCCCGAAAAACCCCTGTTCTGTTAAAATAGACGGAAATCTGTATTACTGACAAAACAAGAGCTCCAAAAAGTCCAAACGCAACATAACGGTATTCTGATATCCTGCCCTTTCTCAAATCCAGAATGAAAGTCAGAAAAACCGAGAAAATGGCCAAAAGACAACCTATGGCAACAAAAACAAATGTGCTGACAATCTGCTTTATTCCAAATACATATAACACACAGCAGACAATATCAATACAAGCAATTATCCATCCTATGCAGCAATATAATTTAACATATCTGCTCTGCTGGACCTCATTCATATATATCATGAACGGATATGGTATAATCATTACACATAAGAATGGAATATCACTAGCAGTAGAGACATTCACAAAAAACAACTGTCTGAAAACAGAATTGGTAATCAGCCAGACTGCAGCCAGGGTTACACCCATACCCAGATAGATAATATCAAGATTTCTTTTATTTACAATGCAATACAGCGTACTTATAATAATTGTCAGCACTCCTATAACCAATGTCACTGCAGCAACAATTAACTCACCGCCGTACATTTTAAAAAGACGTGCCCACAGTCCAAACTCACTTCCCAGGTACGGCTGATAAAGAATACCCGTATCAGAAGCTACTTCCAGTTTAAGAACCTTACCCGCATCATTATAAGTAATCGGTATACTAACATAGCTTTCCGGACTTGAATCTCCAAACCATCGTGTCTTTTCTGTAGAATACTCATATATCAGTTCATCATCCAGATACGCTTTCATATCCTGACTTCTGAAACACAGACACGTAATACGTTTGTCAAGATTATCCGGAATAACCGTTGTTAATACTCCTACATCCATATCAATCCTGCTGGGAATTGTTATTTTTTCAGGTACTCCGTCCCCCGAATCCATGTACCATTCTCCGTTATATTCCACACATATATTGCTCATATTAATTTTATCTGCAGGAAACATAATCTGTCCTGCAAAAAGATAACCAAAAAACAGAATCGTCAATATAAAAAAAACATATTTTACGCTCTTTATCATTCGCCCAATGCCTCTTTAATAATACTTAATAATTTATCCTTTGCAGGAGGTTTTAATATATACCCGAACGGCATTGATTTCAGCACGGCCAGAATCTGTTCCCTCTCTGCAACTGAAGTAAGAAATATCACAGGAATATTTTTAAGTGAATCGTCTGATTTTATTGTCTCAAAAACTTCCTTTCCATCCATACCCGGCATGTCATAATCAAGAAGAATCAAATCCACGCATTTGTCCCTGATGGTATCAAGCCCCTTTTGTCCGGACGTTGCCAGGCTGACTTCGTAGTCTGTTTCAAGAAGCGATTTAATATTTCTAAGAACAAGTGCATTATCATCAATAACGATTATTTTCTTTTTTATTTTGGTAGGTATCTCTTTGTTCTGTCTGACTTCCTCAACATTAAGATTAAGAAGTCTGTAGCAGGCGTTTAAAACATCCTGTGCCTTAATCGGTCGGCTCAAAATCAGAAAGCTTTTAAATCCATCCAGCATTATCTTTATTTCTTCCTGAATCTGGGCTGTCCCGACAACCAGTATCGGCATCTGATCCAGTTTGACCCTTAATGTTTCAAATATTTCCCGCACATCATCATTTATTTCCAGGATATTCATCACCAGAATGCCCGGTCTTATAATACGCGCCATGTCTTTTACATTCTTCGCATTTTGCGAACACATCTGTATCTGAAAAACATCCTTCATACATTCATTTAAACTGTTGAGAGTATCATTAAGTTCACCAACGAGAAGCATTTTTATCATTTGATTTATCCTCCTGTTATCTTATAATTTGGTAATATTGCGTAATTTGTTTACATGTGTCCCTTAACATCTTCATCAATGTCTGTTTTCAATCAACCGTTTATATAACAAATATTAAGCCAAATTAAGAAAATAATCAATATAAACATAAAAAGATAGGGCATTTTCCCTTGTAAAAAGAGGCAGTACCTTTTTTACTAAGTACTGCCACCACTATATTTATTTATTCTTTTATCCAAACCTTATTTTATGTCGCCAATCTTTCATTTTATGCCACTCATTCTCCTTAAAATCTTGTATCTGCTATGATTGCTACATAACATTCAGAAAGGAGGAATACATATGGCACATATCGTAAAAATTACAGATCGGAATGGCACCTACCAGATTGATTGTAATGACTGGAATGGACCTAATGCTCCATTGTCCGATACATGGACTACTTTAAAGCTTACTGGGGTAAGCCGCTGTCCTGCTTTACCCAAAAGGTTTGTAAGTCCAATTACATTCTTCTTGTTTCAAACATCGGTTTGTTCCGTAATTATTCGTAACCCGAGGGCTCTGCGTGTTTTTTACGCTGACCTATTTCATTTATGAACCATCATATGCGTTCCTTTCAACCACTTCTTTTTATAAAACTCCAGCTTATCTTTAAGTGCAAAACTACTATCCTTGATAGTCTGTGTTAAATTATTTTCTGCAGCTTGCTTATATTCCTCATCTGTAAGTTTCTTTCCGCTTAATATTTCATTGATGCTTACATTAAACATTTCTCCCACGTCGATAAACACTCTAAAGTCGTTCTATTTCTCAGCCAGTTTCTTACAACATCTGCAGCTCTGGAATTATCAGATTTTGCAGCTGCCATATCTGTTATACATATATAATCATCAATATCTGCCTCAGTTATTATGATAGGAATATCCTGTACTGTGACAATTCTATTCTTCGCCATTCTTCCCTTCCTTTTTCTTCATAAGTCCCTCATACTTAAGCTGATACGCAATCAGCCTTGGTATATATTCCGGAGGAGTGCGTCTTGCAGCTTCCCAATCTTCCAATGTACGAACAGGGATGCCCGTATGCTCTGAAAACTCTTTGCGTGACATCCCTGTACCTTCTCTTAATTCTTTTATTATTTTTGCTGTATCCATAGTTTCACCTCGCATTGTGTTTTATATAGCAATTTTAACATATTCTATATATATTCGAAATGCGTGTTTTATTTATGATTTATGTTTAATTTTTTTCTAGTATAAACAGTTCTTGTAAATCTTACCTCATCTCCTAATGTTTCCCTCACACTAACATCAAACTCATCAATATCAAAGTCAGGGAAAAATACATCACCATCTTCAACTACTAATTCTACTTCTGTGATGTACATTACATCTACAAATGGAATAGCTTCTAAATACAATCCATATCCTCCTGCAATAAATACATCTTTGTCTCCCGCCATTTCAATAGCTTCTTTTACAGATTTTGCAGTGTATAGATTATCACCTTCATACTTTTTACTTCTGGATACAACAATATTTTTTCTATTAGGTAATGGATGTCCGATTTCATCAAAGGATTTCCGACCCATAACTACGACATTTCCTGTGGTAAGTTCCTTAAATTGTTTCTGCTCACCCTTTATTTTCCAAGGTATTTCACCATTCTTACCAATTACATTATTTTTTGAACGAGCAACAATCAAACCAATCATTCGTGTATACCTACTTTCACTTCAAAATTTTTGAAACTTTAGTTTGCATTAGCATTCGCAGACAGCTTAGAGCACACTTCTTCAATTTTTGTCCCCTCGGGCACAAAATCTATGCTTTTACCCCCGTAACAATATGACGGTCTCTCTTTCGTCCGTATGCGCGAACAAAACTATACTTCGACAAGCACTTTCCGCTTACCATTTCTCTTACCATTTTCTCGAACTATCAAACCTTTTTCCTGCATTTCAACAGTTCTTCCAACGATAAATCTAAAGTGTCATTTTGGCACTTTGAATCGCACTTTCATTGTCAAAATCAACATGTATATATCTGTTTTTCAATTCATAATCAGCATTCATCAAACCATAATCCAGAACTATCAATCTGTCATGGCAGTCTGCGTTCGGTTTAATTCTGAGTGGTGGATATTCTTGTATAAAATCGCTTACTACCGCCGTTGTCAAAAAACCTCTTGTTCCATGACCATTTTCTGTAAACAAAACAACTTCCACACCGGCTTGCTTCTGCGATAATAGCTGTAAAGTCTTTGTATTCACATAATCATCCACTACATAAATACTCTTTTTTGCCTGCTGATATATATCTATGTATGCTGCATCAGCCTCAAACTTCTGTCCTTTATAAATAACAAAATTTTTGAAATCCTTATTTGAGACAAAATTTTCATTAAGTGTGTCTATGCTCTTTTGAATAACTTGAATATCTTGTTCTGTTTTCTTCTGTCTATCAGCCATATTTGACATTTGTACAGAAATTTCTGATACTCTCGCACTTACAAGATGCATCTCCGCCTGTGTGACAAACTGCTGGTTTTGTTTTATATAATGACGCATTTCACGAAATGCACGCATAATAAAAATGCTTTGCTGTTCTGCAAGCTCACCTCTTAGAACGGTAGCAAGCATATAAATACCTTGCTCCGTGAATGCAAATGGTAATTTTTTTATATTAGTTCCCCTTCTATCTCCATTTTCATTCAAAGTCGCAATTTGCGACTTTGAAAAATTTTCCGGAATCTCATCCTTTGTCAGCTGAAACATAAAATCTTCCGGAAACCTTGCGATATTACGTTTTACCTGCTCATTCAAACGCTTCACTTCATACCCATAAATCTCAGCCAAATCATAATCAAGCATAACCTGCTGTCCCCTTATGATATATACTCGATTACATATATTATCTACTGTCATTAATTCTGTACTTTCTGCCATCTGTACACTCATCCTCCTACAAATTGTGCAACAGGCTGTTGCACAATTACCAATACATTATCTATTTGTTGGTTCATCGCCCTTGTCATCCTTATTTTTTTTATCACACAACCTCTCCATTTCAACCTTATATGCCATCAATCGCAAAAGATACTGCGGAACCCTTCTATTTCCCAATTCCCAATCTGTTTCCGTCATATAAGGAATTTCAAAGTACTCACAAAATTCTTTTCGATTCATACCGGTACTTTCTCTTAGTTTTCTTAATTCTTCTCTTGTTTCCATAGTTCACCCCTTTATGCATTGCATAAATTAATTATATGTTTTTTATTTTACAAGGTCAATAATCTATTTCCGCAAAAATAATGAACCTCGGTAAAAATCGCTTTTCACCGAGGTAAACTTTAATCTTATTATTATATTATGTTCAAAGTTCCTTCACATGCATATATACA
>CAMEUH010000101.1 GCA_945938055.1 uncultured Eubacteriaceae bacterium
CTGCCAGCACCTTAATAGACGTAATCGGTGTTTTCAATTCATGGGATACATTGGACACAAATTCCTGCCTGGACTCATCCAGTTCGGTCATCTTGCCAAATAACTTATTAAATGCACCTGATAATTCCGCAATCTCAGAATATCCCACCTCCGGAACATGCTCATGATATCCCTCCGAAAATCTCCTGATGGATGATGTCAGTGCTTCAATGGGCTTTACCAGCATTCCGGAAAAAATGAAAGCAATCACACAAACTGCCAGCACGAGTAAGATACGAATGACATATAATTCACCTGAGGTTTCCAGAAACGTCACCAGCAATTCACTTTGATTGATATTTACCAAAAAAACGCCAATAACATGATTACCATTGTCATGAATCGGAATGGTGATTTCATAAATTCCATTTTCATTCCGCACCTCATTCCCCTTTCTTCCCAGAAGGCCATCAATAACCGAACCGGAAATCAGTGTTTTCCCTTCTTCAAAGACATAGGTATCATAAACAATCCTCATCTGGCTGTTTACTACAAGGATTCTTCCATCATATACATCCGAAAGCAGGGTAATATCTTCCTGATATATCGGAGTCTTTTCATCGATATACGAATTTGACGAGCCAATCTTTCTGGCAATCTGATTGAGCTGACTCTGAATGTCAATAATTTTGTTTTTTAAGACGGATTGTCTGTACGTGGAGAGAACCCCATGCTCCATGACAAGCATGGGAAGTATCCCCATAATGATAATAGCCGCCATGATACGAAAACGAATGCTATTAATGAAATGATTGATATAAGATAAAATACCGGTTCCGGATGGAGCCGATTCATAATTATGCCTGGAAATAATAACCCACACCCCACTTTGTATGTACATACTTCGGATCACTTGGATTTGGTTCAATTTTTTCCCTCAGACGTCTCACATGTACATCCACGGTTCTTACATCTCCCGGATATTCATAACCCCAAACCAGATTCAGAAGGTTCTCTCTGCTGTATACCTTGCCGCTGTTTCTCACAAGAAGCTCCAAAAGGTCAAATTCCTTGACTGTAAGATTAATTTCTTTTCCTTCCACAGAAACATTTCTTCCTTCAAAATCCATGACAAGATTCGAAACCGTAATGGTGTCTGAATGTCCGTCTTTTTTCTGTTCCACATTCTGGTGTCTGCGGAAAATCGCCTTGATTCTTGCCTTTACCTCCAAAATATTAAACGGTTTCGTAATATAATCATCTGCCCCGTTTTCAAATCCGAGAATCTTATCCATGTCATCACCTTTCGCCGTAAGCATGATAACCGGAACATCCGATTGCTCCCGGATCTGTCTGCAGACTTCCATTCCATCAAGTTTTGGAAGCATCAAATCAAGAAGAACCATGTCATAATCATGTTCTTTGATTTTCTGTACTGCCTCTTCCCCATCATATGCACATTCCACATGATATCCTTCCTGCTCAAGACTAAACTTGATTCCCTTCACAATCAGTTTCTCATCATCTACAACCAATATTTTTTTCTCCATACCCTTACCTCAAGTTTCTAAAAACTTACGCATATGTAATCCTTTATTTTAGCAAATGCCGCTTCCTTGATTCCCGGAATCTTCATGATATCTTCAATGACAGAAAAATTACCGTTTTCCCTGCGGTAAGCAAGAATTGCATCAGCCTTTGCCTCTCCGATTCCCGGCAATGTCATCAGTTGTTCCCTGGAAGCTGTGTTGATGTTAATCCTGCCATTGCATTCTGCTTCCTTTTGGGACGATTGTATCAGCTGTGAATTCGAAGCTGCTTCTTCCACAGACGGTACATAAATACGCTCACCATCACCAACCGGCAATGCCAGTTCCAGATAATCTGCGCACCCTTCTTCCGTAAGTCCGCCGGCAAGCTCAAGTGCCTCATACATCCTTGCCCCCTCCCGCAGGGAATAGACTCCGGGCATCTTTACGCTTCCACATACATAGACATAAATCCATTGTTCCTGCCCTAAGGCAACCGTTTCTTCGGTTTCTTCTGTCATTTCCGCCGTCTGTATCGTTTCCTTCATCTCATCAAACAGATACCGTTCTTTCTGATTGTTTCTATGCCAAAACAGACCATACAGAACGCCAAAAATAATGATTACACCTGTCGCTGTAAAATATTTGATTTTCTTATTATGCATTTTCCCTCCAAAAGAATTCATGCATAATCCCCTTTACGTTTTAATTTTAACTAATCTAAAATAGAAATACAATACTTATTTTTGCATATTTACACGGCAATTTGCTTATAGTATAATTTTATGGAATGCAAAAATGAAAGAATCAGGAGAAAAGAAATGAAAAACATTGATATTATCGTTCCTTGTTATAATGAACAGGAAGTTCTTTCAACCTTTTATAAGACAACTGATGAAATTGTCGGAGCCATTAAAGACTGCCGCTTTCGTTTTATCTTTGTAAATGACGGAAGCTCAGATGACACGCTGTTAATCTTAAAAGGACTCCGCTCTACATATGATAATGTTGACTATATTTCCTTTTCCAGGAATTTTGGCAAAGAAGCTGCCATGTATGCAGGCCTCTCCAATTCCACCGGTGATTATGTCATTGTCATGGACGCCGATTTGCAGCATCCCCCAATACTGATTCCGGAAATGGTACAGGCAATTAATGAGGGCTATGACTGTTGTGCTGCTTACCGTACCAACCGTAAGGGCGAGGCACCAATTCGTAGTTTTCTTTCCAGACAGTTTTATAAAGTAAATAATCTGCTGACCTCTGTGAAAATGCCTTATGGTGCAGTAGATTTCCGGATTATGTCCCGGCCGATGATTGATGCCATTGTTTCCATGGGGGAAGCGGAACGTTTCTCTAAGGGAATTTTTAGCTATGTAGGCTTTCAGACCAAATGGATACCATATACCAATGTGGAACGCACTCTCGGCGTTACCAAATGGAAACTTCGCAGTCTTTTAAAATATGCCATTGACGGAATCACATCTTTTTCCGTTGCACCGCTTCATCTTGTTTCCATCATGGGATGCCTGATTTCCCTGATGGCGATTATTTATGGCATTTACATTTTCATTAAGACCGTCATATTCGGTGTGGATTTGCCGGGTTATGCCTCCACAGTCATTCTTCTTTTATTCCTCTGCGGAGTGATTGAGCTTTCACTTGGCATTGTCAGCGAATATCTGGCAAGAATATTTGTTGAATCCAAGAATCGTCCGATTTACATTGCAAAGGAAAACACTCTGGAGGATTCCGAAAAATAAGTAATACAGGAGTTTAAATAATTAAAATGAATTCAGAAAAACATGATTATTCTCCCATAAACGGGCGAATCGTATATATCCTTTCATTTATTATTCCGCTTGTGGTACTGGCAGCCATTTACTTTGCAAGAGAAATCTTTCCTTTTGGTGATAACTGCTATCTCCGCTCGGACATGTACCATCAGTATCTTCCGTTTTATTCGGAGTTATGGAGCAAGCTGCGGAATCATTCTGTCCTGACCTATTCCTTTAACATTGGTCTGGGTGTGAATTTTACGGCTCTTTATGCCTACTATCTGTCCTCTCCGGTGAACTGGTTTCTTTTTCTTTTCCCACACCAGTACCTGATTGAGGTCATGAATGCGCTGATCATCCTTAAAATTTCACTTGCCAGCGTAACCTTCACCTATTATATTACCAAAAGATTTCAGAATACCGATATCTACATTGCTGTATTCGGCATGTTTTATGCCCTTTCCGGGTATCTTGCCGCATATAGCTGGAACATCATGTGGCTGGACTGCGTACTGCTCCTTCCTTTAATTGTCCTTGGACTGGAACGGCTGGTTACCGAGAAAAAATGCCTTTTATACAGTATCACTCTTGGTCTTGCAATTCTTTCCAACTATTATATTTCCATCATGATCTGCATGACCATGATTATTTATTTCATCTTTCTCATCATCCGTTATCCTGCGGACAACCTCCGCGGATATCTGATTCATGTGAAAAATTTTGCACTTTATTCGCTGCTTGCCGGAGGACTTGCTGCATGCCTTCTGCTTCCGGAACTTCATGCGCTGTCCTATACCGTTTCCAGCGATTTTAACTTTCCAAAAAGTCTGACAGAATACTTCCCTATTTTACAAATGCTGTCACGGCATCTGATTAATGTGGAACCCCATCTTGCATTGGAGCACCATCCGAATATCTACTGTGGTGTTGCAGTCTTTTTACTGATTCCACTTTATGTCATGAACCGCCGCATCAACACCCGGGAAAAAGTCGGGAAAGTGTGTATCCTGTTTATTTTCCTGATTGCCTTTAACATGAATATTCCAAACTTTATCTGGCACGGACTGCATTTTCCTAATTCTCTCCCGTGCAGACAAAGTTTTATTTATATTTTTATCCTGCTTACCATGTGTTATGATGCATTTAAGGACATGGAATTTTATTCCAGGAAGGAACTGACAACTGCCCTCTGGATTGCCATTGGCTTTCTTCTTCTGGCAGAACAGCTCTTCACCAGCGATATTGTTGATTTTACCATTATCTATATCAGTGCCGCTTTTATTTTGCTTTACATGCTGATGGTATACATTTTCCGTGCCAAAAAAGTTCCTTATCTGGTGTTTTTATTCCTTTTCTTTACCACCACGATTCTGGAATGTGCCCTAAACTATGAAGAAACTGCATTGTCCACTACAACACGTTCCACTTATCTGACAGATAATGCTGATATTGAAAATCTTCTCGAAACAGTATCCGGGCTTGATGATTCCTTTTACCGCATTGAGAAAATTTCCGGTCTGAGAACCAAAAATGATGCTGCATGGCATGATTATCGTTCTGCATCCACTTTTTCTTCTACGGCAAATGGAGGTCTGTCCAAATTATACGGTTACCTTGGCATGGAAAGCTCTACCAATGCATATTCTTATAATGGAGCTACCTTCCTGTCCTCAGCTCTTTTAAATGTGAAATACTTAATTTCCGACAAACAGCTGGTGGAAAGTGATTTGCTAAGTTATGTTACATCTTCCAATGACCGCTATCTTTACCGGAATAATTACATGCTTCCTTTTGGTTTCATGGTTCCATCTTCCTTTACCGAAAACTGGGACATGAAAAACAGCAATCCATTCCGTGTACAGAACTCATTTCTTTCCGAAACAACCGGCATTGATGACGTATTTGTACAGCTGAACACGCAATCCTTAACCCAGTCTTCCGTCCATATTAACCTTGGGAAGACACAGCAGCTTTATGTCCGTGTTTTAAACAGTAACGTGGATTCTGTTAACGTATATATTAATGACACCAGTAAATCCTATAATATCAAGCACAACCATATTATCGACCTGGGTGTTTTAAATGCAACGGATGACATCCGAATCACAACCGATGACATGGATAATGGTTCTCTTTCCATCAGTGCTTATACCATCAATGAAACCGCATTTATTGATGCCATCAACACGTTAAGCCGGAACGGATTTACCATGACACGTTTTGATGATACCCACATTGAGGGAACCATCACCTCAGACTTTGACGGCAGCCTTTTATTATCCCTCCCATATGATAATGGCTGGACAATCTATGTTGATGGCGTCCGTACAAAGCAGTCTTCCCTGAACGAAGCGCTTACCATGCTTGACCTTACCGCCGGAACTCATGAAATTGTCATGACGTATTCACCGGAAGGATTTAAACTGGGTATGGCAATTACTGGAATTTGTGTTATAATTCTTATTGCATTGTTTATTTTGAAAAATGATAATTTACAGCAAAAACTGTTTACAAGGAGGAGAATAAATCATGAAACTTTGGGGTGGCCGTTTCACAAAAGAAACTAATCAGCTCGTACACAATTTTAATGCTTCTATTTCCTATGACCAGAGGTTTTACAAGCAGGATATTGAGGGAAGCATTGCACATGTCACAATGCTTGCAAAACAGGGAATTTTGTCTTCTGAGGATCGTTTTACCATTGTGAATGCATTAAAAGGAATTCTGGATGATATTGAAAATGGTACGCTTCACATTTCCGAAGAATATGAAGATATTCATAGTTTTGTAGAAGCAACCCTGATTGAACGAATCGGAGATGCCGGAAAAAGACTTCATACCGGAAGAAGCCGGAATGACCAGGTTGCATTGGACATGCGTCTTTATACCCGCGAAGAGGTAAAACAGGTAGACGGATTATTAGTAAATCTTCTGAATGTGATTTTAAGAATCATGGAAGAAAATCTTACAACTTACATGCCTGGTTTTACCCATTTACAAAAAGCCCAGCCGGTAACGGTTGCACATCATTTTGGTGCATACTTTGAAATGTTCCGCCGTGACCGCTCCCGTCTTTCTGACATTTATAAACGCATGAATTACTGTCCTCTCGGAGCAGGTGCTCTTGCCGGAACGACCTATCCGCTTGACCGTGATTACACAGCAGAGTTACTGCATTTTGAAGGTGCTACCTTAAATAGTATGGATTCCGTATCAGACCGTGATTATTTAATTGAATTCTTAAGTGCCATGTCAACCATCATGATGCACTTAAGCCGTTTTTCCGAAGAAATCATCATCTGGAACTCCAATGAATATCGTTTTGTGGAACTGGACGATGCATACAGCACCGGAAGCAGCATCATGCCACAGAAAAAGAATCCAGACATTGCGGAACTGGTACGTGGTAAAACCGGCCGTGTATATGGTGCCCTGATGTCACTTCTTACCACAATGAAGGGACTGCCGCTTGCATACAACAAAGACATGCAGGAGGACAAGGAACTGACCTTTGATGCCATTGATACCGTAAAGGGCTGTATCGCACTCTTTACCGGCATGATTGATACCATGAAGTTTAATCCTGACATTATGGAAGCCAGTGCCAAAAACGGCTTTACCAATGCCACGGACGCCGCAGATTATCTTGTAAACCATGGTGTTCCTTTCCGCGATGCCCATGGCATTGTCGGCCAGCTGGTACTCTTCTGTATTGACAAGGGAATTGCTCTTGACGACATGACTCTGGATGAATTTAAAGCCATCAGTCCTGTTTTTGAGGAAGATATTTATGAAGCCATCAGCCTTAAGACCTGTGTAGAAAAACGTCTGACCAAAGGTGCTCCTAGTAAAAAAGCAATGTCCGAAGCTTGTAAGGTGTGCAGGGAATACCTGGATACAACACCAGCAATGTAAAAGCAATATCTAAAACCTGACCATTTTCGTCTGCTCCACATGATGAACGGGCATATAAAATGGGTCAGGTTTTTCTTTTGTAGATTCAGATTCCATACTGCACAAACAATCTGTGACGATACTCCCCATCCTTTGATGCCTTTTCCAACTCTTCATACTTTTTTTGCAATAAGCATCAAAAAAAGAAACCATTCCCAAAAAATCGGAAATGGTTTCCTGTTACTGTATTATTTTAGAGTTTGTTGCCACATGCAAAACACATTACATCAAATTCTTCCAGTTTTTGTCCGCAATATGGGCATTCTTTTCCTGCCGGCTTTACTTCTTCCGGTGCCAGGGTAACAACTGGCGGCTGTTCCTCCGTATTCTGTGACGGTAATGGCTCCGATACGGTTTCCTTGACCGGCTCAGTTACCGCTTCTTCTACCGTGGAATGCTGCAATGGTACCGATGCAGCTGCCTTTGGTTCCGGTTTTGAAATTGATATGGTTTCTTCTACCTTATAGCCACAAACCGAACAGAACTTTGCACCCGCCTCAAGGAAAGAATTACAGTTTTTGCATGTAATAAATCCGCTTGGTGCTGATTCTGCGTTCTTTTTAATCTTGTTTCCGCATTCGGTACAAAATGTAGCTGTATTCTTTAATTCCGCGCCACACTTATCACATACAATGATTCCTTTTAACTCATTAATTCTTCCCCGATACTCCTTAATAAGTTCCTTTCTTCCCTTAACATCATGAATCATGGATGCCAGTGCACTTTCTGCATCATCTGCATGCAGCTCACAATATTTTTCTCCAATATCACCATAAATTTCACGAATGACATGCTCTGTCTCGCTAATTTTGGATTCCCATCTGGCAATTTCCTGTTCTTTTCCATGTTCGCTGCCCTTAAGTTCAACTGTCTCAGGACCTGCAGACGGGCTTGTTTCTACAATGCCTGCCGCCATTGGATTAATGATTGCTCTTTTATCCCCGCCAATACCAAATACCGCCATAATAAACCTCCTTCTCCAAAAAAATGGATAAGATTATTATACTCTGTATTGATTCATTCGGCAAGTGGTGAGGTTACCGGAATCCATATTAGTTCAGCCCATGTTAGTTCAATCCATATTCCTCAATGATTCCTTCAAATTCCAGCGAATTTGCAAATCCCCAGA
>CAMEUH010000102.1 GCA_945938055.1 uncultured Eubacteriaceae bacterium
TACAACACAGGCAGACACCGGTGGGAGTCCCTGTTCATGCCGGGTTTTCTGCCGGGCAAAGTTTGTTTACTTTGTGTATATATGTTCTTTTATTTATTATTTATCCAATCTTTATTTTTCTATGGTGTTTCATTTTACATTCCAGGATTAATATATCATTCGTAGGTTAGTATATTAATCCATGAAAGTTGTACCAGTAAAGTCACGAACTGACTTAGTAATCGCACAGAATCATCTTCGGCAATTATTTTTTTGAACGAGAAAAGGAGCTGCGCACTAATTATTGAGTGCGACAGCTCCATGGATGTTTTATCATGAGTTTATTTGTTATACTTCTCTTCACAATATTTGCAACGGTAAATCTGCTTTTCCTCATCGGTCAGGATAAAAATATGGTCTAACTCCTGTTCGATGGAGGTAATGCATCTTGGATTCTTGCATTTGATAACATTGGTAATGGTTTTTGGCAGGGTCAGCTCTTTCTTTTCCACAATCTTGCTGTCTACGATGATGTTTACCGTGATGTTATGGTCGATGAAGCCAAGGATGTCAAGGTCAACAAGGTCGATTCCGCCTTCGATTTTGATAATGTCCTTTTTGCCCATCTTGTTGCTGCGGGCATTTTTGATAATGGCAACGCAGCAGTCCAGCTTGTCCAGTCCCAGATTGTAGTAAATCTGCATACTTTTACCAGCCTTGATATGGTCTAAAACGATTCCGTTATGAAGTTCGCCAACGTTTAACATGTTTCCACCTCCAGTAATGTGAGTATGAGTGCCATTCTTACATAGACACCGTATTGTGCCTGTTTGAAATAAGCGGCTCTTGGGTCGTCGTCCACTTCAACGGAGATTTCATTGACTCTTGGCAGTGGATGAAGAACAAGCATGTCCTCCCGGGCAAGTGCCATTTTGGCTTTGTCCAGAATGTAGAAATCCTTCATGCGGACATAATCTTCTTCATTGAAGAAACGTTCTCTCTGTACACGGGTCATATACAGAATGTCAAGCTCCGGCATGACTTCTTCCAGAGTCTCTACTTCCTTATATTCCATATGCTTTTCATCCAGTACATCTTCGCGGATGTAATCCGGTACGCGAAGCTCCGGAGGAGAGATAAGAACAAAACGGATTCCGGTATACCGTGCAAGCGACTCAATTAGGGAATGAACGGTACGTCCGAATTTTAAATCACCACAGAGACCGATGGTAAGGTTGGAAAGACGTCCTTTTAAAGCACGGATGGTCATAAGGTCGGTTAAGGTCTGGGTCGGATGCTGATGACCGCCGTCACCGGCATTGATAACAGGAATCCCGGATTTACTTGCAGCAACCATTGGTGCACCCTCCTTCGGATGTCTCATGGCACAGATGTCAGCATAGCAGGAGATAACGCGGATGGTATCAGAAACGCTTTCGCCCTTGGCTGCCGAAGAGGAATCGGCAGAAGAAAAACCTAGGACAGAACCGCCAAGATTCAGCATTGCTGCTTCAAAACTAAGACGGGTACGAGTACTAGGTTCGTAAAATAAAGTGGCGAGCTTTTTACCTTCACAACATTTGGAAAACTTCTTCGGGTCAGCGGCAATCCGGTCCGCAAGATCCAGTAAATCATTTAGTTCATTAACGGATAAATCTAATGGACTGAGTAAATGTTTCATATGCAAGCTCCTTAGTTTCAATTTTTTCTCATAACATTGTACTATTATTTCCCGGAATAAACAAGGGAAAGATAAAAAAATTTCATTCGGGGTATTTAAGGGGTGATTTTTGGCGGGGGATGTGGTAACATTTTAGGTAGTGGAGGTGTTTTTTGTGGCTGAGAAATATATTGTGGAAGGATATGAATTTGATAGTTTAGAGGAAGCAAATGCGGCGAAAAAGGAATTGGATGCGGTAAAGTACATGGCGCAGAGAACAGAGAATTGTTCGCTGGAGGAAGCTTATCTGATTTATAAAAAAATTGTGGATGGAGATTTGTTTAAAACAGCGGTGGGCTATGATTATCTGAGGGCACTGGAAGAATTTCTGTTGCAAAATGGTGTGTTTGATGTACAGGACGGAACACAGGAGGAAATGGAAGATTTTAGCCGGGATGAGGAAAAAATGCAACAGGCTGCATTGTATGGACAGCAGACTGCGGTAGAAGATAGCCAGGATACAGCAAAGCAGTCTTTGCAGGAAGAAAAGAAGGCAAAGAAGGAAAAGAAAGAGAAAAAAGAGAAAAAAAGAAAGCTTTCCGAAATCATTGCTGAGCCGGAAAAACCTTTGCCAAAAGAGGCAATCGAACTTGATAAGAAACTGAAGCAGACAAAGGAATGGCTTAAGATGTCACTATTTTTTAATGTCCTTCTTGCGATTGGAATTGCAGTCATGATTTATATTGCATCGACCAGTTCCAACGTGAATATTCTGAATTACGAAACGGCATTACAGGATAAGTATTCATCCTGGTCGGAGGAATTAAAGCAGAAGGAAGCTGAGCTTAAGGAACGGGAAAAGGCTGTGGAAGCGCTGGAAAAGAATCATTAAGGAAAACACACTTTTTTCATAGTTTGTCCATATAATAAGCGTAATGGAAGTCATGACAGAAAGGACGGAACCGGTGATGGATAATAAGATGAAGATATTAGTGGTTGATGATGAGAGTAGAATGAGAAAGCTGGTAAAGGATTTTCTTGTGAAGAAGGATTTTGAAGTGCTTGAAGCGGAGAATGGTGAGCAGGCACTGGACATTTTCTTTGAGAATAAGGAGATTGCGCTTCTGATTCTGGATGTGATGATGCCGAAAATGGATGGCTGGGAGGTTTGTAAGGACATCCGGAAAAATTCCAGGGTTCCGATTATCATGCTGACGGCAAAATCGGACGAACGGGATGAACTTCTGGGATTTGAGCTGGGAGTGGATGAATATATCAGTAAACCATTCAGTCCAAAGATTCTTACGGCACGCGTGGATGCAATTATTCGAAGAACTTATCTGATTGATCAGAGTGAAATCGTAAAAGAAGGTCCGATTGAGATTGACAAGGCGGCACATACCGTGAAGATTCATGGGGAACCTGTGGAATTAAGTTTTAAGGAATTTGAACTTCTGGTTTATTTTATCGATAATAAGGGAATTGCGTTATCAAGAGAGAAGATTCTGAATAATGTGTGGAATTATGATTATTTTGGTGACGCCAGAACCATCGATACCCATGTGAAGAAGCTTCGCAAGAAAATGGGGGATGCAGGAGATTATATTAAGACAATCTGGGGTATGGGCTACAAATTTGAGTGTGAATAGAAAAAGAATCGAGGTATGAATGACAATGAGACATTCCATCCGGATGAAGATTTCCATGATGATTCTTGCATGCTCCCTGTGCATGGTGGCAGCAATTATTTTCATGAATACGGTTTTTTTTGACCAATTCTATTTTAAAAACAGGGAAAGTGCTTTTGAGGTTGCATACGAGGTCGTGGATGACTGCCTTGCTGAGTATACAAATGGAAGCATCGGGCAGGATGATTTTAAGCATAGGATGGAGATGGTGACGGCAGGCAATAACATTTCCATTATGATTATTAACAATGACTGGAGTATTTTCTATGCATCCATGAGAGATGTGGATGAATTCATCAGAAGACTTCAGAATTCTCTGTTTAATAAGATTCTTTCCGGTGAAAATCCGGATGAAATGAATGGCGTGGAAACCATTGTGACAAGAGAGAACTACTCGATTTATGAAATTTATAATTCGAAAATGAACGATACGTATCTGGAATTGATTGGCAACATGACGGATGGAAAAATGGTTTATATGACGCTGGCGGTGAAGAGCATTAAAGAAAATGTGGCGATTTCCAACCGGTTTATTATTTATGTGGGACTGGCAGTTGCAATTATTGCGGCATTTGCTGCATTTATGACAGGTTCTTTTATTGCAAAACCAATCCGGGAACTTTCGGTGCTTGCTGAGAAAATGTCAGATTTGGATTTTGATGCCAGATATACCAGTGATGATAAGAGTGAAATCGGGCATCTGGGAAATAGCATGAATAAATTATCCGCGAAGCTTGAACAGACTATTTCAGAGTTAAAAAGTGCGAATGTGGAGTTATTGAAGGATATTGAAACCAAGGAGCAGGTGGATGAAATGAGGAAGGAATTCCTTTCCAATGTGTCTCATGAACTGAAAACACCAATCGCATTGATTCAGGGTTACGCAGAGGGACTGAAGGAAGGAATCACGGATGATCCGGAGAATACGCAGTTTTACTGTGATGTCATTATGGACGAGGCATCCAAAATGAACAGTATGGTGAAGAAACTTCTGACACTAAACCAGATGGAGTTTGGGAATGATCAGCTGGAAATGGATCGTTTTAATCTGATAGAGGTTATCCGGGCAGTCATCCAGGCGAATAAATTGCTGGCTGACCAGAAACAGATAGAAATACAGCTTCATGGTGAAGAGAATATTGAAGTATGGGCGGATGAATATAAGATAGAAGAAGTCATTACGAATTACCTGACCAATGCCATTAATCATTGCACAGGGGAAAAGAAAATTCGGATTAATGTAACAGAGCAGGAGGGAACGGCACACGTAAGTGTATTTAATACGGGTGAGCCGATACCGGAGGAAGAACTGGATAATATCTGGGAAAAATTTTATAAGGTGGATAAAGCAAGAACCAGGGAATATGGCGGTAACGGAATCGGGCTTTCGATTGTAAAGGCTGTCATGGAACAGCATCAGCAGAAGTTCGGTGTGAAAAATCATGAGGATGGAGTGGAGTTTTGGTTTGAGCTGGATGCGAAGGCATTGACAGAAACAGGAAAATATCAGTATAATATATAGTTAATAGAGAAGCGATGGGAGGAAGCCATGAAGAAAAGAATACTCTCGGTTTTGTTATGCATGGCATTGGTGGTGTCAGGCTGTTCATCTGTAATTGAACTGACCTCGGAAGAGGAAAATCTGGTTGCGGAATATGCGGCCGGTGTGGTGATAAAGAAATATAAGGAAAGTAAAGGTCTTATTACTGATACGAAAAAAGAAGAACAGACCAACACGGACAATGCGGCAAAAGAGAATCCGACAACTGCCGAAACCATGGGAAGCGAGAATGGAATATCGGAAACCACGGGAACAGGTAGTGGACTGGTGGAAAATAACGGTCAGACAGACGGAAGTACTTCCGGATTACCGGCTGATGGAAATGCAGGTCCGGAGGATTCTGCCAGAGCACTGGAACAGGTTCTTAAGATACAGGGCGTTGAATTATCATACTTAGGTTATTCGGTGGAGGATAAATATCCGGTTGAGGAATTTTCTTTCGGTGTGGAAGCCGGGAATAAGCATAAGCTTCTGGTTGTCGAATATGATGTATGGAATTCTGTGGATTTAGATGCTGTCATGGAGGTAGATGCCACCCACGCTGTTATTAAGGCACAGATTAATGGTAGCAGTTCGGTGAATGTCTATAAGACCATGTTGAATAATGATTTAATGAACATGAACGGAAGTACTTTTACACCGGGTGAAGCAAAAACGGGTGTCCTTATTTTCCGGATTACGGATGAAATGGCTGAAAATATTACTTCTGTAAATATTAATGTAACAGAAAAGTAGAAAAGAAAATGAATGAATTTAAGAAGGCGTTAGGAAAATGTTTCCCAACGCCTTTATTAATCATAAGATTTTTATTTTTTATTTGCACGATATCTTGCCGTATGGTCAAGAATCTTTTTGCGGATACGAAGGCTTTCCGGAGTTACCTCAAGAAGCTCATCCGTGTCAATATAATCAAGCGCCTGCTCAAGGCTTAAGATTCTTGGAGGAACCAGTCTTAAAGCATCATCAGCACTGGAAGAACGGGTATTGGTAAGGTGTTTTGTCTTGCAGACATTTACCTCGATATCTTCGGTACGTGGATTCTGTCCCACAATCATGCCGGCATAAACCTTTTCACCCGGTCCAATAAAGAGCTGTCCACGCTCCTGGGCATTGAAAAGACCATAGGTAATTGCCTCACCGGATTCAAATGCAATGAGAGAACCCTGTTTACGGTACTGGATGTCACCTTTGTATTCTTCGTAGCCTTCTAAAGATGTATTAATGATGCCATTGCCCTTGGTATCGGTCATGAATTCACCACGGAAACCAATTAAGCCTCTGGAAGGAATGGAAAACTGAAGTCTTGTATAACCGCCGTTAATCGGGGTCATTCCCTGAAGTTCACCCTTTCTCTGGGAAAGCTTCTGGATGACAGTACCGGAAAATTCTTCCGGAACATCAATATAAGCAAGCTCCATCGGTTCAAGTTTTCTTCCGCGTTCGTCATAATGGTAGAGAACCTCTGCCTTGCTGACTGCAAATTCAAAACCCTCACGGCGCATGTTTTCGATTAAAACGGATAAATGTAATTCACCACGTCCGGAAACTTTAAAACCATCAATTCCTTCTTTTTCTTCCACACGCAGACTGACATCAGTATTTAATTCACGGAACAGTCTGTCACGCAGATGTCTGGTAGTTACAAATTTGCCTTCCTGACCGGCAAGAGGACTGTCATTTACCATGAAATCCATGGAAAGAGTTGGTTCGGAAATCTTCTGGAACGGAATCGCAACCGGATTTTCCGGGGAGCAGATGGTGTCACCAATATGAATATCCGCAATACCGGAAATTGCCACGATGGAACCGATTCCGGCTTCATTGACTTCCACCTTGTTCAAACCGTCAAACTCGTAAAGTTTGTTGATTTTTACTCGTTTATTGACGGAATCATCATGGGCATTTACCATGACAACATCCTGATTTACTTTGATTTTTCCATTATCAACCTTACCGACACCGATACGTCCCACATATTCATTATAATCAATTGTGCTGATAAGAATCTGTGTGCCGGCATCCGGGTCACCTTCCGGTGCAGGAATGTGGTTGATGATTGCTTCAAATAACGGAGCCATGTCCTTTGGCTCATCATCCAGATTTGCCATTGCATAGCCGGATTTTGCGGAAGCAAAAAGGAATGGACATTCCAGCTGTTCATCACTTGCATCCAGGTCAATTAAAAGTTCAAGAATTTCGTCAATGACTTCGGTTGGTCTTGCTTCCGGACGGTCAATCTTATTAATGCAGACAATGACGGAAAGGTCAAGGTCCAGTGCTTTTTGCAGAACAAACTTTGTCTGTGGCATGGCACCCTCAAAAGCATCCACAACAAGAATGACACCATTTACCATTTTAAGAACACGCTCAACTTCGCCTCCGAAATCGGCATGGCCCGGAGTGTCAATGATGTTGATTTTGGTATCCTTGTAATAAACTGCAGTATTTTTGGACAGAATGGTGATACCTCTTTCCCGTTCAATGTCATTAGAGTCCATGACACGTTCGGCAACTTCCTGGTTCTGCCGGAATACACCGCTCTGCTTTAACAGCTGGTCTACCAGTGTGGTTTTACCATGGTCAACGTGGGCAATAATGGCAATGTTTCGAATGTCTTCGCGTTTTGTTATCATATAATTTTTCCTTCCTTATATTATAGAATCGTAAGGTCATTTTTTAGAATGCCCGTTTCATCAATAAAATATCAACTTTTACAGTTTAACACATTTTAACATTAATACAATAAAATTTTATTAAAAATTATATAAAAAGTTCAAATTTTGGTCATAATTATGGAATAAAATGATAATCACAGGAATATAATATACAGTAAACATTAAAACACATAAGGGGTAGTGCCTGTCAGAGGGAGTTCGGGCATGACCCAAAGAAGGGAGAAATACGAAATGATTGATAAGGTTATTGAAAACAACAGAGTAAATATTATAGGAGAGATTGTATCTGACTTCGAATACAGTCACGAGGTATTTGGCGAAGGCTTTTATCTTGTGGATGTGGCAGTTAACAGATTAAGCAATATGTCTGATACCGTTCCCCTCATGGTATCCGAGAGATTGATTGATGTTACGAAGGACTACAAGGGCATGACCATTGAAGCAGCAGGACAGTTCCGTTCCTACAACCGTCATGAAGGCGAAAAGAATCGCCTTGTTCTTTCCATTTTTGTGAGAGAACTTCAGTTCCTGGATGGTGGTGAAGAGGTAAAGGATCAGAGCAAGACCAACCAGATTTTCCTGGATGGTTATATCTGTAAGGTGCCGGTATACAGAAAGACACCTCTTGGAAGAGAGATTGCAGATATCCTGATTGCAGTTAACAGACCATATGGCAAGTCGGACTACATACCTTGCATCGCCTGGGGCAGAAATGCAAGATATGCGGCTTCAT
>CAMEUH010000103.1 GCA_945938055.1 uncultured Eubacteriaceae bacterium
AGCTTTTGCATCAATCGTTGCTTCAACATTTGGCGCTACATATACCGAAGCAGGAGTGGTTGATAAGGTAGCAAGTGCTTCCAATGCTTCCGTTGCTATGGTTTCACTGTTATTTATCGTAATTGCCGTTATTTTTGGTTTTTGCGTATATCGTCGTAACACTCCGATGCTTGTTTCTACCATTGTTGGTGTTCTTGCAATTATTGTCTGCATGGCAATTGGAATGAACTTCCATCCACTTTATTTTTCGCAGACAACCTGGATGTGGATTGTAGGTATTTACATTGCCATTGCATCTGTAACACCAGTATGGATTTTATTACAGCCACGTGACTATTTAAGTTCCTTCCTCCTTTATGCAATGTTAGCAATTGCATTTATCGGTGTTGTTGGAGCACATCCAAACATTGATGCTGCATCTTTCCCTGCTTTTGCAGGTTTTGCAGTAGATAATGGAAATGGTATTCAGTATTTATTCCCAATTCTTTTTACAACAGTTGCCTGTGGTGCTATTTCTGGTTTCCATTCACTGGTTTCTTCAGGAACAACATCAAAGCAGCTGGATAAGGAAAAGGATGCAAAGCCAATCGCATACGGTGGAATGTTACTGGAATGTGTTCTTGCAATTTTAACACTTTGTGCCATTGCATTTGCAAAGAAAGCAAACGCAGATGCCATTGCAGCTGGTGGAAGCGCTGTGTATAAGGGTGCAACAGGTATCTTTGCCGGTGGTATCTCCGGTATGGTTGCCATGATTCCGGGACTTGCCGGTTTAGAGAATATTCTCTTTACCTTACTGGTATTAACTTATTCTGCATTCTGTCTGACATCACTGGATACAGCAACACGTCTTGCACGTTTCATGTTCCAGGAATTCTGGCTTGAGCCAGGACAGACAACCAAGGATATTACTTCCGGATGGAAGAAAGTTATGGTTAATCCATATTTTGCAACCATTATTACTGTTGTTCTTGGGATTGTACTTGGACTGAATGGTTATGGTAAGATTTGGGGACTTTTTGGAGCCGCAAACCAGTTACTTGCTGCCATTGGTCTGTTAGCAGTAGCAACATGGCTTGGTAATATTGGAAAGAACAATAAGATGTTCTTATTCCCAATGGCATTCATGATGGTTGTTACCATTTGTTCCCTTGCCCTGACCATTAAGAATCAGGTTGGTATTATCACAGCTGGTTCAGCTGACTGGGGTGCTTATGCACAGGTTATTCTTGCTGCATTATTGATTGTACTTGCTGTAATCCTTGCAATTGAAGGTATTTAGACTATAGTGACCTAGAATAAGAAAAAGACAGCATAAAAAAAACGTATCATTTTTAATATAAGATAACATAGAGGATGGGTTTCTTGTACATTATTAAAAGAATAATGCCGGGAAGCCTGTCCTTTATTCTTTTTTAATATTTATTTTCCACAGATTCTATAGATGAAAAAAATTTTATATGCTATAATGATTTTATGAAGAATTAAATTATTCTCAATTGATACATAAATTTTCTTATGGAGGTGTTAGATATGGGCGATAATTTAATTATTACAATAGGTCGTGAATACGGAAGCGGCGGACATGAAATCGGACAGAAACTGGCCGAGTCACTTGGCATCAAATGTTATGATAAAGAATTACTTGAGCTTGCAGCAAAGGATAGTGGATTATGTCCGGAAATTATGGAAAATCATGATGAGAGACCAACGAACAGTTTTCTCTACAGTCTTGTCATGGATACATATTCCATGGGATATTCTGCATCTGCCTCTTATCTTGATATGCCAATTAACCATAAGGTTTTTCTGGCTCAGTTCGAATCCATAAAGAAGCTGGCTGACAAGGAGAGTTGTGTCATTGTTGGCAGATGTGCAGATTATGCTCTGGAGGATTATCCAAACATGATTAGTGTATTTATCAAAGCACCGTTATCTTCCAGGGTAACACGAATCATGCAGAGGAATAATGTAACAGAAGATAAGGCATTTGAATTGATTGCCAAAAGAGATAAAAAGCGTTCCAGTTATTACAACTATTATTCCAGCAAAAAATGGGGCGAAGCAAAAAGTTATGATTTGTGCATTGACAGCAGCAAAGTTGGAATTGATGGAGCCATTGCGGTAATCAAGGCATTTATTGAAGCGAAAAATACAAACGTAAAATGATATGATATCATAAAGAGATTGTCAGGAAGGAAAACAGAAACAATATGTATTATCAAACATTGTATCAGTCAAAAAGAAACAAGTTTAAAAGCTGGATTGGAGAAACAAAAATTTATCCATATATCATTATTGTTGCCTTTGTACTGATCTTTTCAAGCTGGTTGATTTTATTATGTATCTGATCCATCATATTATTGTATCTTTATGATATAGGTTTCCAGTTATTTTTCACGTAGTTTTACAGCATTACGCGCCTTGCGTTTGGTTTCATCCAGCATGTCCGCGTAATGCTTTTTTGTTGTATTTACATCCTTATGTCCAAGAACATCTGCAACAAGATAAATGTCTCCTGTTTCCTGATACAGATTGGTACCATAGGTACTTCTTAATTTATGTGGTGTAATTTTCTTTAAAGTAGTAACTGTCTGTGCATATTTTTTTACAAGTTTTTCAACGCTCCTTACAGACAGGCGCTTTTTTTGATACGATAAAAACAATGCATTTTCATTGCCCGGAAGAGCCTGAATCTGGTTACGTTCTTCCCAATAGGATAGTAGTGCTTCTCGTACTTCCGTACCAAAGTAGACAATATCTTCATAGCCACCTTTGCGCACTACTTTAATACATTCATTTTCAAAATCTACATCCTGAAGATCCAGTCCAACGCATTCTGATACACGAATTCCGGTCCCAAGAAGCAATGTCATAAGTGCCAAATCACGTCCTTTTAGTTTTTCGTGGGAAATAAGTTGGTGTTTGGTCAGTTTGTCTCCAGATTCTACATTATCCAATAATTGTGCAACTTCGTTAATTTCTAAACGAACAATTGCTTTTTCATGAAGCTTTGGAACAGCTACCTGTTCGGCAGGATTTACATTGATACGTTTATTTCGATGAAAATAGCCATAAAAGCTTCTTAGAGCTGAGAGTTTTCGTTTAATGGCACGTTCATTATTGGTGTATGTTTTACCGTCTTTTTCATAAAAACGAATATAGCTTAAATATTCCTCAATATCATAGGACTCAATTTTTTCCAGAATATCAATGCTAAACTGATTCACAGGGATATTCTTATAGGTTGGATTATTTTCCTTAATATAATAGAAAAAGGTTTTTAAGTCCATTGCGTAAGATAATTTAGTACGTGATTCCATGGTAAATTCCACACCACGAAAATAATCCGAGGCAAATGGAGGCAATTCTTTTAAGATTATTAATGGTTTGTTGTTCATGATAGGTTTTTGCAGATTCATTCATGTTTGAAGCTCAATCCTTTATTTCGGTATTTTACGGCACTTACTATTCGTAAAACTCGGGTTTAGCGAACCGATATATCTATCTTAACAAAAGCATATTACTACACTTTTTGTTAACCTTTCACCAGAGTTCCTTTATATAGTTTCTTTTTTAAGATATTAATTCCAAAGGCTTTCTGATAAGCTTTTATATGTTCTAATTCATTTTCTGTAACAATTGAAATACAAAGACCTTTTTGATTATTTCGTCCGCAGCGGCCGCATCGATGCAAATAATCTTTAGGTTCAGAAGGGATTGTTACATTGATTACCGTATCAACCTGGTCAATATGAAGACCACGTGATGCAATATCTGTTGAAATCAAATAATTGGCTTTCCCGGATTTAAAAGCTTCCAGTGCATTTTTGCGTTCTATTTTATTATTTTCTCCGGACAAATTTTCAATTTTATAATGGTGATGAAGCATTTTCTGATAGGCTTCTGCTGTTTCATATTGTGTGTTAATAAAAATCATGCATCTGTTTGGTTTGATTGCACTACAAATGCTACGGAGTGTTTCAATTTTTTCTCTTTTGGAAGATAAAATATAAAGATGGGTTATATTGGATGGAATGGTTTCCTTCTCATGATACTTGATACAAACCGCATCCTTTGCAATTTCACTTGCCTGTGTAAAAGCTTTTTTATTCATGCTTGCAGAATACATTAGAATCTGGATGTCACGATAAAGGCATTTCCGGACGTCTAATAATGGCTGCAGGTTATTTTTATCCATCATCTTATCCGCTTCATCAATAATAAGTGTCTGAACGGTATGGGCACTAATCTTCTTTTTTTTGATTAATTCCAAGATACGGCCGGATGTTCCGACGATAATCTGTGGTTTCGTTTTTAGTTGTTCTATTTGTCGATTAATATTACCATTTCCTATGAGTGCAGCAGAATGAATATTTTTGTCCGAATTGGCAGCTAACAATTCAATCTGTTTATGAACCTGTATGGCAAGTTCATAGGTTGGAACAAGAATAATGGCATGCACTCCTCTATCCTGTTCCGAAATCTGTTCAAATAATGGAACCAGATAAGCAAGTGTTTTCCCGGAACCTGTTTCAGACCGTGCAATAATATTCTTTCTATTATGAATATGTTGATAGGAATCTTCCTGTATTAATGTTGGAGTGTCAATCCCCTGCTTTATTAGACCGGATACAATTGCCGGATCCTGTATCAGTTCATTATATTTCATGTAAAAACTCCTTTTTCTTGTATTAATCTCATTACGCATATTATAATCTAAAACAGAATCAAAGGAATGAAATTACTAATAGTAATTTTATCAAAATATGTTATAATTATCAATGTTATTAAAGGAATCTACGGAGAATAAAAATGAAATTACAACAATTACTTAGTCTGACTCGTAAGGCAGTTGATGAATATAATCTGATTGATGAAGGTGACTGTATTGCCGTGGGAATATCTGGTGGAAAAGATAGTCTTGCCATGCTGTATGCTCTTTCTGGTTTAAGGCGCTTCTATCCAAAACATTTTGAGATTGAAGCAATTACGGTCGACTTAGGCATTCCAGGAATGGATTTTACACCGATTGTGGAATTATGTAATGAACTAAAAGTTCATTATACAATCGTTCCGACTGATATTAATAAAATAGTCTTCGAAATCCGAAAAGAGGAAAATCCATGCTCTCTTTGCGCAAAATTGAGAAAAGGTGCTTTTAATGATGCAGCAGAAAAACTCGGTTGTAATAAGGTGGCGTATGCTCACCATAAGGATGATATCCTTGAAACATTTTTGATGTCGCTTATTTTTGAAGGAAGAATTCATACTTTTTCTCCCAAAACCTATTTGGACCGAATGAAAATGACAGTCATCCGTCCTCTGATGTTTGTAGATGAGGCAAATGTAATTGGTTTTCGTAATAAATATCAGATTCCTGTTGTAAAAAATCAGTGTCCTGCTGACGGTTTTACCAAGCGGGAAGAAATCAAGCAACTGGTAAAACGTTTACAGAGTCAATATCCGGGTTTTAAAGAGAGGGCATTTTCGGCCATCATAAACGGAAATCTGGACGGCTGGCCTCCTCGTATGCCAGGACGCCGGTAAATACCAATAACGAACTGATTATTTGTATTCATTAGAATAATATATTACGGTAAGATATTGTCCGCTGGTTATCTGGTCATTGGATAAATGGTTCAGTTGTTTTATTTCATGAATATATTCTTTTACATCCATACCAGAACCGGCACAATACTGATTTGCAATCGACCATAACGTATCACCAGACTGAATCTGAACCGATGTGTAGTATTTATAGGTCTGTTCTTCTTTCTTCTGGTTACCTGCAAGAACAACGGATGACAATGACAAACAAACTGTCATGACAAGGGTAATTAACATAATCGTGAAAAATGCTCTGTTTCTCTTTGTATATACTGCTCTCATAGTATCAATCCTCCATAAAATAAATAATAAAAATATACATTGTAATTTCTTGCTAATGGCAAAGTGTTCGAATAGTGTTCCGAACAACTGTTTGATTATACTATATAATACAAACAAATGTTTGTCAAGAACTTTTTCGAACAAAGTTTCGGAAAATTTGTTTGCATTCTTTTAATAATTATGATATGATGGGTTTAGAAAGAAAATCTGAAGGCATCCTTGCTTTCCGAAATGAAAAGGAGAATGTTGTTTATGGCATATGGACGTATTACACCAAAACAGAGTGAAATATTGGAATACATAAAAAGTGAGATTCTGAATAAAGGATATCCGCCTGCAGTAAGGGACATCTGTGAAGCGGTTCATTTAAAATCCACTTCCTCCGTTCACTCGCATCTTGAGACACTGGAGAAAAACGGATATATTCGCAGAGACCCGAGTAAACCAAGAGCAATTGAAATTATTGATGATTCCTTTAATCTTGTAAGACGTGAAGTAGTCAATGTCCCTGTTGTTGGGCGTGTTGCTGCCGGGAATCCGTTACTGGCAGTTGAGAATATTACCAACTACTTCCCTATTCCGGCAGAGTTTCTTCCAAATGAAGAGACCTTTATGCTGGTAGTGAAAGGTGACAGCATGGTTAACATGGGAATATATGAAGGAGATCAGATTATTGTAAAGAAACAAAGCACGGCAAATAATAATGATGTGGTTGTAGCACTTGTAGATGATTCTGCCACGGTTAAGCGTTATTTTAAGGAGAATGGCCACTATCGTCTTCAGCCGGAAAATGATTTCATGGATCCGATTATTGTGGATCATGTGGATATTTTAGGTAAAGTGATTGGTTTAATTCGCCTGAACATTTTTTAAAAAATTCATTGGAATCCCTGCCAGAAATAATAGTCCTGTGCAGGGATTCACAAAAAATATCCAATCGTTTTTTCAATCCTAAGAATTTTACTTCTCTCAATAGGACTCGATTGTACTGAGAACTTTGTCTGTGTATTTCTTAGCATAATTTATGGAATACTCTCCATGATACATGTTATCTTGTATTTCCAAAATACTATCCGGAATCAGTTCGTTTAATTTTTTTGCGGAACAAAGTATTTTTCGCTGCTCTTTCTGCCCTGCAAAAAGAAAAACCTTTGCGCTTGTGTTACAAATGGCGGGTTTTAATCGATAACATGAATTTGCCTTTAGAAAAGAAATCATATTTTCTTTTGTAATCTTGCATGTATCCCTATAATAGTCATCAAATAATTCTTTTTTTAGCTTCAGCGATTGGAATTGCAGTTTAGAAAACCATTTTTGCTTTATTAATCCATAACTTAAGTTTAACATCGGTGTAACCAGATAATGTGTTATCTTCATTGGAATGATTAACGCACTTTCAATCATGGCAATTTTACAGATATCGTGTCGTTGTGAGAGCATTTCCACTAAGATTTGTGCTCCTAAGGAAAGTCCGCCAATAAGCAGTACAGAACCGCCGTAGTTTTCATCAATATATTGTATGACCTCTGATGCGCTTTTCTCAATACTGATAAAGTCCTTGTCACTTTCGGCATGACCGTCCAGAATTGGAAGGATTACATGATAATCCTTCTGTAACAGTTCGGCTTCCTCCCTATAATTCCACCATGATAATCCTCCACCATGTAAAAGAAGGATAACATTGCGATTCTCTTTTCCGTATTCAATCACGTTCATTTCATTTTTCTCCTATTGTTTTGTTTTCTAGAAAAGCATCTGTTTTTTCCTTAATCAGCTGCGGATTCTCTCCTGCCTGTATGGATAAGATTCCTTCAATGATTAATTCCATGATTTTCGTTTCCTGATTCCGCCTCTTTTCCAGCTTTCGTGAAATGGGAATGCAAACCCAGTTTGCCATGACCGAACCATAAAGTGTGGTAATTAATGCAAGAGACATTCCAGAACCGATTGCTGCAGTATCTGCCCCGATGGAGAGCATCATGTTAATCAGACCAAGAAGTGTTCCTACCATACCCCACGCAGGTGCGTATGCGCCTAAATCACGCCAGAAAGATATGAGCTGATTCTTTTGTTCTTCCCGTTGTATCATTTCTATTTCAAGAATATTCTTAACCAGCTCCTGTTCTGTTCCATCCACGATTAAGCGTATGCCCTTTTTTAAGAAATCGTTTTCCAGATGTTCCAGG
This sequence comes from uncultured Eubacteriaceae bacterium, assembly GCA_945938055.1. Taxonomy (GTDB): domain Bacteria; phylum Bacillota; class Clostridia; order Lachnospirales; family Lachnospiraceae; genus MGBC120314. The sequence goes on from CAMEUH010000103.1 coordinate 8,079, forward strand.
TTCTCTTCAAGGGCAAGAAGTCCCTCTTTTCTTGCAGTCTGTGACAGATTAAGAATCTGCTCCATCATTTCAGAAAGATTCTCACGATTTTTTGAAAAAGCCGTAAGGAAGCTTTTTAGTCCATTTTT
>CAMEUH010000104.1 GCA_945938055.1 uncultured Eubacteriaceae bacterium
TGCCTTTGCTGTCATAGGTATACAGAACTGACCCGACCGGCGTACTGATTTTCGTTCGATTTCCGCATTCATCATACTCATAGGCTTCCCATGTGCCGTCGCTATATGTTTTCTGTTTTAATTTTCCAGTACTGTAATATTCATATGCAATGCTGCTTCCGTCTGCATGTTGTTCCCGGGTCATGCGATACAGACTGTCATAGGTGTATTCCGTTACACTGCCCAGAATGTCACAGGACCTTACGATGTTGCCAACGGCATCATAATCATAGGTTTCACTAGTCCCGTCTGGGTATTCCTTTTTCAGGATATTGCCATTCGTGTCTCTTGTATACCGTGTGATATTGCCCAGAACATCCTTTTCCGTAAGAACACAACCACTGGAATCATAAGTTTTTTCCGTGCTGGAGCCATTTGGATAAATAATCTTTATGATATTTCCAAAGGAATCATGCTCATACCGTGTTATATTACCAAGACTGTCTGTAACCTGACTGGTCCTTCCCATGGCATCATACTGATAGGATGTTTTATTTCCCATTGCATCCGTCTTGTCGGTCATTCTTCCAAGCCCATCATATTTTAATGTCGTGACATTACCCAGAAGGTCTGTTATCTTACAGATTCTTCCATTCTCGTATTCGTATTTGACCTCTCCCAGTCCTTCGATACGTTCCGCCGTCAGATATCCGTTTTCATCATAGGTAAAATATTTCTTTCTTCCGTTTTGTTCCCTGCTATACGAAAGAAGATTCTTTTCATTATACTGATACTGCGTCTTTCCCTTAATATCTGAAACAGATAGTACATTACCCTCTTTATCATAGGTCATGGAGGTTACTGTCCCTTCTGTATCAATATAGGAAGTCAGATTATTATCCTCATCATAGGTAAAGTTCTTTACATTTCCCTGACTATCGGTTTCCCGGATAAGATTGCCTTCTGCATCATACTGATAAAGGGTCTGATTTCCCATAGCATCCGTATAAGCTGTTTTACGGTATTCTGAATCCATTTCGATAATCGTCTTATTTCCTTCAAAATCTGTCAGAAATACCTTGTGTCCTGATTCCTGGTCCTCATATTCCATGTACATGGTTCCCTGATTTCCTGTCTGAGAAAGAACACGCCCCGTTTCGTCAAAAGTATTGACAATCTTTTGATATTCATCTCTCTTTTCGGTCATTTTATGGTTTTCATCATAGTAAAAGTATGCCGTATTACCGCTACAATCCGTATAACTGCTTAACATGCCATCCTGATAGGTAAGCTTTGCACTATTTCCGACAACGTCTGTGATTTCCGTAATCAAACCATTCTCGTCCTTTTTCAGCATGATTCTGCTGCCGGAAATCTCATCGATAATGGTAGTCATGCTTTCCGTATGTTCAAGAATCGTTTTTCTTCCCAGCGGGTCAATCACGGTAACCAGCCTTCCACTGGCATCAAAGCATTTTTCTTCACCATCTGGTGTATACAGATGACACAGTCCTTCTTCATCCCGGACTGCATAGTAATCTTCCAGACCCTTAACATCACAGGAGAATCGTCCGTCATACTTAATGGACTGATCCACAATGATGGTTTTTCCATCTGCTAAAACTTCTCCATAGACTACACCATTTTTCATGTCATCATTAATCAACGTAATCTTCTGGTCCGGTGACGTGTAATAATAAAGGACACCATTCCAGTCATCCAGATACTCCTGGTAATTATGATACCAGCCATGTCCCATTACGCCCTGATTTTCTGTTGCCATGGAATTATAATAAATTCCAAGATTCAGTCCCTTGCCACCGCTTTGCGACATGACAGAATAGTTATCAAGGAATGCTCCCGTTGTGACATCAATTGGGTCTGCAAAGAGTACGCTCAAATCAATAACTTTTACAATATATTTCGTGATGTGACTTGGCATTCTGTGCATTACAACCTGTACGCCTGTTTCATCCCCGCTTGTTTCAAGTTCCTCTTTTGCTAAGCGGTAATATTCCTTCTCAGGGTCTCCCTCTGCCGTAAATAATGTTCCATAAGTACCTTCCAAAATACCTCCCTGTGGAAAAACACTAGCAACAAACTGTCCGGAACCATTTGAATAAATTTCGTATGGGTCATCGGAATTTCCCAGTACAAGAGTCGGCCGTTCTCCCGTTTCCTTCGACGGTTCAATAATTTCCCCTTCTACAGTCTTATCTTTTTTCACTGTTATTTTTGCATAACTCAAATCAGAATTATCCAGTAAAAAACTCACATGAAAGTCATATAAATCTTTATTCGAGTTATTGCTAATCTTATATTTAACATAATACATCTCATTGATAAAGGCTGCATTTTCAGGGCACACATGTATTGTAACTCCTAATCCATCTGCCTTAAACATTTTCTTAATCGAAAATCTCGTCGCAAGAAATTCATTAAATGGCATAAGTTTTCCTGTGACATCAACATTAATTTCATTTTCCCCACTTTTACGAACGCTAATAAGCCACGATGCTTTCTTACTCTCTCCGGAATAAATTCTTCCTAATGAAATCCTGTTCTCCTGAACCTCATAAGTCCTTGCATAAGCTAATTCCGAAGGTAGCGAAATGACTGCTTCTGCATCTTCAATGGTAAATTTTTCTCCTGCTGAATTCACCATTTCTGCTGAAACTTCATAGACATCCTTTAGCCATTTCATACTTTCTGAAACTGTTAAAATTACATATTCTGCTTCCTTTGGTTCACACTCCCTGTTTATTGGCTTAACATAAACGGATGTTACCTCTCCATTACCACTATAGGTTGTAACCGGTGAATCATTTTGTTCAATCGATGAAACACCACCACCCCATCCAGCTCCATAAAATTCCACAATTGTCGGTATGGCTGTTTTACGAAAATATAAGTCCAATGTAAATGAGAAAGTATTATAGTTTGCAGGATTACTCAAATCAACTCCCATGGCAATCATCTCTGCCAGATTAAGCCTTCTTACATCAACTTTTCCCTTAATAATTTCCTTCTGATACAGATTTATTACCAGTTCTTTTTCCTTGTTCTTCTGTATTTGCACAGTTTTACTCTCTGGTTCATAACCGGCATGATACGCAGAAATCTCATAATTTCCGTCTGCATCACAAAGCTGTATGCGTCCCATGCTGTCTGCCTGTAAGTTGTATGCTTCCCCATTTTGAGGTTCTACATAAACAAAACTTCCTGGTAGCGGATTGCCTCTTCCGTCACAAACACGAATGAAAACCGTCCCACTAACATCCCTTCCACGTACATAGATAACCGTGGTAATGGTGTTACTATTTCCCGCTGCATCCCATATGGTCAATGTCACGGTATAGGTTCCCTTTTTTGAGTACGCATGGGATACAACCGATTCCGAATAAGAGTTTCCATCTCCCATATTCCACTGATAGCGCACAATTCCCACATTATCACTGGATAACGTACCATCAAGAAGAACCTCTTTTCCTTCAATGGCTGTCATGTATTCCGGAAGAAAAGCTCTTGGTGCAATAACATCCACGTTATCCGCCATAGCTTCTATTGCTTCTCCTTCTGCACAATTTCCTGCCTTGTCATATGCTTTTACGGTATAGAAATAGGTTGTAAAAGGTTCCGCATTCTTATCCACATAGGTTTCATTTGTGGTTGTTACAATTTTTTCTGATTCTTCTTCTCCCATTTTTCTTCGATAAATCTCATAATACTTGAAATCCTCGGACTTTGCTCCGGTAATCTTAACACAATTTTCGAAATGTCCTCCTTGAACTGTATATCGAGGAACTTCCGGAAAGACAACATCCAAATCATATACTCTTTCATAGCGTGCGGATGTATTATCTTCTTCATCCCACGCAATCACAGAAATTGTGTATTTTCCAGATTCCAGTCCTTCCGTGTTCCATTCGGTTTCCTGATAGACCTCAGCATCTGCTGTCTGAATCTCCGAAAGAACCTTTTCTTCTCCATTTTCCGCACAATAAGTAATCCGGATTCTGCTGAGTTTATGATTGTCGGTTGCCAGTACGGTTATGACAGGATTAGCTCCAATCAGGTTCTGAACTGGTCCTACTCCACGAACTACCGGAGCAACCGTATCCTTTGCCACAAGAACCGAAATCATTCTGGAGCATTCACTTTTATTTCCGGCTTCATCAACCGCTTCAACTTTATAAGAATAATTACGATAAACCTTTACCTCAGAATCACAATAATACGAAAGTGTATATCCCTCCTCAATTAACTGATATTTTTCACTATTCTGTTCCGCACGGTAAATATTATAGGTAATTTTTTCCTCGTCTGCTTTCTCCCATGCCAGTTCAACATTTCCAAGATTGGACTGCAGAGTTAATCCTTTTACCATAGCAGGAGGTGTAATGTCTACTGTCATCTCTGTAACGACCGCATCTTTTTCTTCTTCTGTCTCATTGTAATTTCCACTTTCATCCCATGCCTCATATTTTATCCAGACAGTCCCCTCATATCCTTCCTTTGTTCTGCACTCTGTCTCAAATTCCATTTCTTTTTCAAGATTTCCGTCAATGGTACTGATTTCCTCATATTGTTTTCCATCATAAGAAATCGAGAATTTTCCCTTTGCAACAGCCAGGTCATCTGTTACCTTCATTTTTAACATAAACTGACTGTTTACTACTTTCTGGTTTTCCAGACTTACCATAATCCGTGGTTTTATGGTATCCTTAGCCGTCCGGACCACAATATCCTCTGACGGAATTCCAAGATTTCCGTATATGTCACAGGCTGTTACCCGGAAAACATACTCCATATCTGATTCCAGCCCGGTTATTGCATAGCCTGTTTTTCCATACTCTTTTCCAATTTCTACATATTCTCCGTCTTTCTTTCTCTCAATCAGAAAATAATCAAAATCAGGATCATCAAACAGATTCCAAATCAACTGCACGGAGGTTGTCATCGTGACCGTCTGACTGATTACCACCTGCTCCGGTCCCGTATGGTCAATCCAATATGTCCGTATGCACCCTTCACTTTCATTTCCTGCCACATCATAAACTTTTACCATAAACTGATAATAGTTTTCTGAAAATGCCTCTGTATTATATTCCAGTATGGCAGACTGATTTGAAACATATTTTTCTGTTGCAAGATTCCATGGAAGATTTTCATTTTCTCTGTAAAACAATGCTGCCCGTGTCACCCCAATATTATCCTGTGCTTTCACCTCCATCCTTACTTTCGCTCCAAAGGTTGATTCTCCGGGAAGTAACGATACAATCACCGGGCTTTCTTTATCCTCCTCAATTGATACCCATACCAGATTTGACATTTCACCTTCATTTCCATACTTATCATATGCCGTAATTCCATACATATAGTTGTAGTCAATACTTGCTTTTCTATCCGTAAAGGTTGTCGTATACCGATCCGTAATTCTTGCAATCCTTGACATTTCGCTTTCTTCATCCCGGCGGTAAATATAATATCCCTCACAATCACCACTATTACAGATGTCCCATGTCAGTCTGACCGTCTGATTATCTGATACCGCCTCTGTTATCTCTACCTTTTGGGGTGCCTCTATATCAATATTGTAATAAAACGGATAGATATCCCGATTGCCATCTGCATCCGTTAGAATTGCACGAAACTCATAATCGCCACTGCGTGAGAGTGAGGTTAAAATAAACCGGTATGATGTCTCATAGTAAACAGCATTATATTTCTTTGGAATCAACGGAGCTGCTGTTACTGGTACAAAAACACCGTTCTCATTCCGATATTCAATTACGACATTACTATCCCTTAGATTATCTTCATCCTTTACCCATATTTGAATATTAATTGATTTTCCTCCTGTAGTTGTACCATCCACAGGTGATATTTTTACAATCTCCGGCATAACAGCTGCCGTAAGAACGGAATTTCCTTTTTCCGACCGATTTTCCGCCAAATCCACGGCAACCACATCATATCGGTATTCTGTTCCATATTGCGCTGTATTGTCCTTGTATACAGTATTCATGACAGAACCTTCCAGAAGTTCTCCATTCCGATATACTTCATAGCATTTGATTCCCGTATCATCATATGGCATACCCCACTCCAATGTAATGGAAGATCCACTTCGTTCCTTCACAAAAAGCGTATCCACACATAACGGAGGTGTGATGTCCTCATGAGTGGTAACAGAAAGCTTATCCGATTCCAGTGCGATATTATTATTCGTATCAAATGGAAATACTTCATATACATATTCATGTCCCGGAAGCAGTCCCTTATCCGTATATACACATTCAAGAATAACTGCTATTTTTTCACCATCCCTGTATATCTCATATCCCTGCGTCTTAATATCATCCGTTGCCTCTTCAAAAGTAAGAGTAACACTTGTCATTCCAACCTCTGATGCCATGAGATTTTTTACCGGCATCGGTGGCTCTTCATCCACATAATCCTTTACAAGTTCCCTGTACACATTCTGATTTCCATTAACAAACTGATACCCTGTATAAATACTTTTTGTTATGACCAGTATGTTAAAAATACTGTTGGTTTCATCCTCGATTGTAATATTCTGAATTTTTCTTCCGTTAAGAATTGTTCTGTGATTTCCTCCCGTCCGGAAATTATCCGTTCCTTCCTGGATAAAATTACCCTTTATTTCCAGAATTCCCTCTGTCATGGTTACCTCATCACAGGAAGCCCCCTTTGCTTTATAATCTCCTCCTACACTTATTTTTCCATCCGCATTTTCCATGGATACTCTTCCGTTACCCAAGACCGTCATGTCATGATTTGAAATTAAAACAGAATTTTCCACGGATAATTTCCCCTGAACCAGAATTTCATCTGCTGATACTTCACAACCAAGAAATTTTGTTTCTCCTTCAATAATCATCTGATTGCCTACAGAAAAATCTTCTGTAATGATTCCCTGTACTCCGACCCTGCCTGCATATTCTCCCTGTATTTGTGCGTTATTGATAAGATGTACATACCCTTCTCCCTCAATATGTTCCGACACCGATTGCAGTTTGCATGCAACAAACACATCTGAATCCAGAACAATACCATCCCGTTTATTTTGAAAATTTAAAATTCCAAAAACTGCATTCTTTGCATGAATCGTCTGTCTGGCATAACCATTCAGAACCATTTCATATTCCTTACCGGTTGCCATGCTTTTTCCTTCACCCAGTACCAAATCCCCACCAAGAATCATCCTGCCTTTTTCCAGGCGATTTCCACCTTCATTAAACTCCTCAAGATAACAGTTTTTTTCAATACTCAAAACACTTTTCTCATCATTACTTACAATCACGCCGCTTTTCTGATAGAGATTTCCTTTTATATACAGCCCGTATCCATTCAGTTCCAGTTCTCCGCCAATCAATGTCAAATCCCCGTCAATTGTCATGTTCCTATTCATCTTCCATCCATACAAACCATCATTCTCTCCATAGGAAACCGGGCAGTCTCCATTGATAAAATGATTACATGCTACCGGCCGGTTGAAGAAAACTCCCTCTTTGCTTGTGTTTCTGATTTCGATTGTTTCTACGGAGCTGTCAACACTTAATTCAATCATCTGATAGTTTTCCCCGGATAAAATCAGGCTGGCGATCCACCTGAATTTCATGCCTCCATCAACAGTAACATCTCCCTTTATTTCCATGCTTCCATCTGAAGCATCGGTTTTTCCCTTGCAGTTAAAATCACCATTCCCTACACATTGGCTGTTCTGAAAAAGACTAAATTCCGTTTCACAGTTCACGTTACCTGCAACATAACAATCTGCCGCTACAATATCACAATCTTTTGTGTCAAGATTGCCATTCACGGTTAATAATCTTTCCCTCGGTGCATCAGATGAACCTCTGACCTGCAATTTGTCTTCAGTTTTAAGATTTCCATGAATAACCACAGGCTTCGGAAGATATAATCCTGATGGTGCTGTAACATTTCCATAAATTGTCACCGGTTCCATCATTAAACCGGCACTCTCAAGTATCAAATCGCCATGAAAATTATCCTCGGAAAGCCTTGCACTACTACCAAGACGCAGCAACCCTTCAAACCGTGCACCATTTGCCACAATAGTTCCACAAATTCTCGGTTCATTGATAAGCTGAATCGGCTCACCAGATGAATTGTTAACTATCAGATTTTTTATGTATCGATTTGATTCCTGCTTTACTGCCGTAATAGCCTGTTTGGTG
>CAMEUH010000105.1 GCA_945938055.1 uncultured Eubacteriaceae bacterium
CAGAAAAAAATAAACAGATTAAATTTAATACGGATTTTAATAACGATATTTTAAATGCATCCCGGGTGACAGCACGCCGATACATGGGAAATGAAGCACATATCCGTTTTGTGGAGAAGAGCAGTCTGGCTATTTTTGATGCCATGAAGAAAATTCATGGTCTCGGGAAAAGAGAACGTCTTCTTTTACAAATTTCAGCAATTCTTCATGAGTGCGGAAAATATATTAATGTCAGCTATCCGGGAGACTGTAGTTTCAGTATCATCATGAGAACGGAAATTATTGGAATATCACACATGGAACGTGTGATGGTTGCCAATATTGTAAAATATAATACGGATGAGATTTCGTTTCAAAGCCTCATGATGCAGGGAATTACCACACAGGATGCAATGACGGTGACAAAACTTGCGGCAATTCTACGTTTAAGCAATGCACTGGATAAGACCCATAAGCAGAAATGCAGGGACATGAAACTGAAACTCTCGGAGAAGGAGCTTGTTATTACGGTCCATACATTTGAGGATATGACTATTGAACGGGGACTTTTTCCGGATAAGACATTTTTATTTGAACAGGCATATGGCATCAAGCCGGTTATCACGGTAAAACGATCATAAGGCATGAAAGCAGGGGTTACGATGGATTTTGAGAAAGCAGAGTATTATGAAAACAGGGAATTAAGCTGGCTGGAATTTAATAAGAGGGTCTTAAGTGAAGCGAAGGATAAGAACATTCCGCTTTTTGAAAGACTGAAGTTCCTTAGTATCACGGCATCGAATCTGGACGAATTTTTCATGGTTCGTGTGGCATCTTTAAGAAACATGCTGGAAGCGGGATATGAGAAAAAAGACATTGCAGGGTTGAAACCTTCGGAACAGCTGGAACTGATTAATGAGAAAGCACATGAATTTGTGACGGCGCAGTATTATACCTATAACCGGTCCCTGGTTCCTTTGCTGGAACAGAACAATATTAAGATTCTGGACGGACACGAGGAACTGAATGAAGAACAGAAAGAGTTTGTGGAGAAGTTCTTTAAGGAAGAGGTTTATCCGGTATTAACGCCAATGGCAGTCGATTCTTCCAGACCGTTCCCGTTAATCCGGAATAAGACCCTGAATATTGGTGCACTGATTCAGAAAAAGACAAACGAAACGGAGATGGAATTTGCCACGGTACAGGTTCCGTCCGTGCTTCCGAGAATTGTCAGACTTCCTGAAAGAGAAGGAACCAGTGTGATTCTTCTGGAAGAGATTATTGAGATGAATCTGGATAAGCTGTTTCTGAACTATAATGTGATTTGTGCTTATCCATACCGGATTATGAGAAATTCGGATTTTGAAATTGATGAAGAAGAAACGGAAGACCTTCTGACAGAAATCCAGAAACAGTTGAAAAAGAGGCAGTGGGGTGCCGCCATTAAGCTGGAAACAGAAGATACCATTGATAAAAGGCTTTTAAATATCCTGAAAAAGAATCTGGAAATCAGTGACGAGGAAATCTATTACATTAACGGTCCGCTGGATCTTACGTTTTTAATGAAAATGTATGCGCTGGAAGGATTTGAGCATCTGAAGGCAGAAAAATATGTTCCGCAGAAGCCGGCAGGACTCAATGCGGAAGAAGATATTTTTACACAAATCAAACGAAATGATATTTTACTGCATCATCCGTATGAAACCTTTGAACCGGTTCTGGAACTGGTAAGGCAGGCGGCAAATGACCCGCAGGTACTTGCAATTAAGCAGACATTGTACCGGGTAAGCGGAAATTCGCCGATTATTTCCTCTCTTGCCCAGGCGGCAGAAAATGGTAAGCAGGTAACGGTTCTGGTGGAATTAAAGGCAAGATTTGATGAGGAGAATAACATTATCTGGGCGAAAAAGCTGGAAAAAGCGGGTTGCCATGTTATTTATGGTCTGGTAGGATTAAAGACGCACAGTAAGATTACGCTGGTTGTAAGAAGAGAGGAAGAAGGCATCGTCCGGTATGTTCATCTGGGAACCGGAAATTATAATGATGCAACGGCAAAGCTATATACGGATATCGGTCTCATGACGGCATCCAATATTATCGGAGAAGACGCAACGGCAGTATTTAACATGATTTCCGGATATTCGGAGCCGCTTGTATGGAATAAACTGACACTTGCACCAATCTGGCTTCGAAATCGTTTCCTATATCTGATTAACCGGGAGACGAAATATGCAAAGGAAGGCAAGCCGGCAAGAATTATTGCAAAAATGAATTCTTTATGTGATAAGGAAATTATTGCGGCGCTTTATGAGGCTTCAAATGCCGGTGTGAAGATTGATTTGATTGTGCGTGGAATCTGTAGCCTGATTCCGGGAATCCCACAGGTTAGTGAGAATATTTCCGTACGTTCCATTGTAGGAAATTTTCTGGAACACAGCCGGATTTATTATTTTGAAAATAACGGAAATGAGGAAATCTACTGCTCCAGTGCAGACTGGATGCCACGTAACTTAGACCGGAGAGTGGAGATTCTTTTTCCGGTGGAAAAGACAGAGTTAAAGAAAGAACTTTGGCATATTCTGGATATAGAACTTAATGATAATGTGAAGAGTCACATAAAGCAGCAGGATGGTTCTTATGTCAAGGCAGACCGCCGTGGAAAGCGGGCGATTGATTCCCAGAGCATTTTCTGTAAGGAAGCACGGGATAAAGTGAAGTTTGAGGTAAAGCCGGAGAAACGGAGAGTGTTCCTGCCAAGATTTCGGAAATAGGAAAATGTCCGGGAAACAAGTGGAGAAACGATTGAAAAAGGATTTGGGAAGAGAGGTTGTTTATGAAGAAGTTTTTAGATGTGATTGGAGAGATTCTGGAAAAGGCGTTTGAAGAGTGTGGGTATGATACAAAATATGCCAAGGTGACTGTATCAAACAGACCGGATCTTTGCGAATATCAGTGTAATGGTGCCATGGCTGCGGCAAAGGAGTATAAGAAGGCTCCGTTTGTGATTGCCGGAGAAATCGTTGAGAAATTAAAGGATCATAAGGCAGTCCGGTGGATGGAATCAGTAAATCCGGGATTTATTAACATGACACTGAGTGGAGATTTTGTGGCAGAGTATGTGGATGGCATGTATCAGGATGCGGACATGGGACACGAGAAGGCCGGGAATCCGAAGACCATTGTAATTGATTATGGCGGGGCAAATGTGGCAAAGCCGTTACATATCGGCCATTTGCGTTCGGCAATCATTGGTGAGAGTATTAAGCGGATTGCAAAGTATGCAGGACATCATGTAATCGGTGATGTTCATCTGGGAGACTGGGGTCTTCAGATGGGTCTGATTATTGAGGAATTAAGGGACAGAAAGCCGGAACTTCCATATTTTGATGAAAGTTTCGAAGGTGAGTATCCGACGGAAGCACCATTTACCATTTCGGAACTGGAGCAGATTTATCCGGCGGCAAGTGCAAGAAGCAAGGAAGAACCGGAATTCATGGAGCGTGCCCATCAGGCAACCTTAAAGCTTCAGAGCGGCGATAAGGCGTGCCGTGCAATCTGGAATCATATCATGAATGTATCCAAGGTTGACCTTAAGAAGAATTACGATAATCTGAAAGTAAGCTTTGATTTGTGGAAGGGCGAAAGTGATGCACAGCCGTTTATTCCGGACATGGTGCAGGATATGATTGACAGGGGCTTTGCCCATGAAAGCCAGGGCGCACTGGTTATTGATGTGGCAGAGGAGACGGATTCCAAGGAAATTCCGCCTTGTATTATCCGTAAATCCGATGGAGCGGCACTTTATGCGACATCTGACCTTGCAACCATGATTCAGAGAGAAAGGGATTTTGCACCGGACCGTTATATTTACATGACAGACAAGCGTCAGGAGATGCATTTTACACAGGTATTCCGTGCCGCCAAGAAAACCGGCATTGTAAAACCGGAGACGGAGCTTACATTTCTCGGTTTCGGAACCATGAACGGCAAGGATGGTAAGCCGTTTAAAACCCGTGCAGGTGGTGTCATGAGACTGGAACAGCTGGTGGCAGACATTAATGACGCAGTTTATGGAAGAATGATGGAAAACCGCAGCATGACAGAGGAAGAAGTAGCAGAGATTGTAAAGGTAATCGGTCTTGCAGCATTAAAATATGGTGATCTTTCCAATCAGGCATCAAAGGATTATATTTTTGATATTGAGCGTTTCACATCCTTTGAAGGAAATACGGGACCATACATTCTCTATACAATTGTCCGGATTAAATCAATTCTTGCAAAGTACATGGAGAATGGCGGGGATGTCAGGGAAGCATCTTCCATTAAGACGCCGGTGAATCAATCGGAGAAGGAACTGATGATTGCCATATCAAGATTTAATGAGGTGATGGAGCAGGCATATGCAGAAATTGCCCCTCATAAAATCTGTCAGTACATTTATGAACTTTCCAATGCATTTAACAGCTTTTACCATGAGACCAAAATTCTTTCGGAAGAGAATAAGGATGTAAAGAAAGGGTATATTGCTTTACTGGTACTTACCAAAAAAGTATTGGAACAGTGCATCGATTTGCTGGGATTTGAGGCACCGGAGAGAATGTAGGGGATAACGGAAGAGTTTTTGCAAAGCGGATGAATCAAGGTGATTGGTCCGTGGGGCAGGAACTCTTTTATTTTTTGCGGGAAGAATCATTCGTTAATCCAAGTAAATAATCAGAAGAGACATGATAGAGTTTGCATAACGAAATCAGATGATGAATAGGCATTTCGTTAGCACCACGTTCATATCTGGCGTACATGGTCTGCGAAGTACCTAAATAATGAGCAACATATTCCTGTGTATAGTCATTATCCTCACGTAAATCTCGAATTCTCTTAATATAATCCATTAGACTTCCACCTTAAAAATCAACTTATGATTATTATATCTAGTAAAAATGTTTACTATTGAATTTAGTAAATATTTGTATTAAAATTATGCTAGTGAAAAAGACAAAAGCATAGGAGGAAGAAAACCATGAAGAGATACCTGGCAGTTTTAATGGCATTTGTGATGATGATGATGACAGTAATAATGCCGGCTGGAACAGTGTATGCAACAGGAAATAATACACCATTGGCAGATATTACCGTGAGTAACTTTGTAAAAAATGATTTAAAAGTTGTAGGGACGAATTCCTTTGGCAGTCTGATGGTAAAGGAACTGGATAGTTCCCTGGAACAACAAAAGGAAAATGAGGGATATAATGTATTTTCTGTTGAAGTAACCGGAAAAGAAGCAAAAGTTTCTTTTGAAACAGTAACGGATGTTTCACTGGTAGTGGCTGTTTATGATGAAACGGGCGTAGAAATGCTCGCAACAGGAAGTTGTGAAGTATCCGCTGGTGAGAAGGAAAAAAGTATCATCATTGATATGAAAACAATGCCACAGTATTTTTATCTGAGAGCGTTCCTGATTGAAACGGAGAGTCTCAGACCTCTTTGTACTGTATATGAGTCACCGATGTATACACAGGAGATGCAGGAGTTCCTGGCAAAAACCACGGATGATTTTGATGCAGATAAGGTATTGAATCTGGATGATGACAAGACGAATAATTATGCGGTTTATTCCGAAGATACAAAGCTTATTTCTTCTGAAGACGGAAGGAATCATGTGGTTGCAGCAGATGAAAATACCCGGCAATATGTGATTGAGAATGCGGACAGTCAGATTTCATCCTTGCAGCAGGGAGACATTTTTGCCTGTGAATATGGCGACAATGAAATATTGATTGTAAAAGTAGCATCCATTTCCATGGATGGCATAACGGCAACAATAACCGGTCAGGAAACTTCTCTGGATGAAGTGTTTGACTATGTAAAAATTGATACAGAGATGGGTATGGATGAAGCGGTGATTGATTCATCCACCTGCGGAGAAGGAGTAATTTATAAGGGTAAGGTTGAATCGGCCTCGGATGATGTGGCGACGCATTATGAGAATAATCTGTCGGGGGATTTGGCGGAATCACAGAATCGTGATGTGGAAGTTGGAGGAAAACTGACAAGAGCACTTTCTTATGAATTCGATGCAACATTATCGGGTGGCGCGAAGATGATCGGCGGGATGGAATTGGGTACAGAATGTGGAATTTCTGCTTCTATTACACCGAATATACAGTATGTAGAAGCCAAAATAGATTATTCTGTAAAATTGAATGTATCCATTTCAGGAACAGCTCAGGGTAAAATACCGCTGGGATATATTGGAATGTCACCTGTTCCGGGAGTCCTGATTGAATTTGGACCATCTTTTGTAGCAGAAGCAGAGGCAAAAATTGATTTGAGTGGAACACTGCAGGGAACCTTTGGCTTTTCTGCTTCCAATTACGATGGAATTAATAATTTAACGACATTTCCGGAATTTCGGCCTGAGCTAAAGGTAGAAGGAAGAGTCTATATAGGATTATCGTTAGAGCCTAAAATAAAGATTATTTCTGAAAGTGTTGCAAAGGCGGGAATGGATGCCGGAATGGGCGTGGAAGCGAAAGCAGAATACTCTCGGACATTAAAGACGGATAAATATATTCATGGTTGTAATAAGTGCCTTGATGGAGAGATTTCGTCCAAATATAGTATTTCTGCTGAAGTCAAGTTCCTGAATTCGGAAAAATGGAAATACCAGTTGAGTCTGTTGGACAATAGCGTGAAATTGGCAGATTTCTATTATTCGTTTGACAACAAACAGTTTGGCTGGGGAACGTGTCCAAGCAGACTGTATCAGGTATGCATAATGGTAACGGATATCAATGGGGAGAAAATTGACGAAATTAGTGCATCAGGAAAAACTTTATATGAAAAGAATAGCAATACAAATGGGGTAATACCAGTGTTAAACTCTGTTTCTACACAGAATGGTAAACTGACGGCATATCTTAAAACAGGTACTCATGAGGTCACTATTAATGCAGATACAATATCTGTTCCGAAAAAAATTGAGATTCAGAATCAGAGTAAAACAGTTAATCTTCAAGATGAGGTAATTTCGAATGATGAGAGTGGAATTCCGGATGCTAATTTCTATCATGCAGCCTTAGAAGTTGTGGATAAGAATGAAGATGGAATTTTAACGAAATTAGAGGCAGAAACATGTAGGATATTGCAGCTACCCAGAAAGGAGATTAAAAGCATACAAGGGGTACAGTATTTTTCGAATGTAGATAGTTTAAATTTTTGGGACAATACCATAAGTGACATCAGTGCGTTGAACGGACTAACAAATCTAAGAAATATAGATTTTCAGGATAATAGCATTTGTGATATTAGTACGTTAAGTGGACTGACGAATTTGGAAATGTTGGATTTGGATAATAATGAAGTTAGTGACATCAGCGCCTTGGCTGGACTAATGAATTTATGGTATCTTTCTTTGAATCTTAATAATATTAGTGATTATAGTGCTCTGGCTGGATTAACCAAATTGAAATATGTATATACTAGTGATAATCCGGTCGAATACGAAAAGAATTCAAAATCAAGTCAAACGGGTTCGGACAATGAAGATAGAATAGAAAATAAAAAAACAAGCATAGATAACCTTCTTCCAAATGAAACGTATAATTTTTATCTCTTTAAGTCAGCAATCGGCGAGAAACGTCTGAATTCCGCAAATCTTCTTTACATAGGACAAGCTGTTTCTGACGCAAACGGTAGATTGAACATATCATATAAGCCAAGGATGGAATATGATGATGCGGTTATGTTCGCAGTTGGTATGACGAGAATGCATATTGCGCAGTCGGAAGTGGAACTTTCCAATCTTTTCTACAATGGACAGGAGCAATATGTAAATCCGGTCGTTCAGTACAAAGGAACGGTACTTGTTGAGGGGAAGGATTATGAAATAGGTGGTGACTTCAGCGCAACTGATCCGGGTGAATATACGGTAATCATTACAGGTATCGGAAAATATAAAGGAACGAAGACGGTACAGTATTCCGTAACCGGAAAGAAAGCAGAAGCGGAACAGATTAATGCATTTGTGGAAAGATTGTATACCCTGGTACTGGGACGTGAAGCGGACGGAGAAGGAATTGAATCATGGAGCAATGTGTTAATGACATTGGAATCCAGTGGAATTGACGTGGGATATGGTTTTGTATTTTCGGAAGAATGCCAGAACCG
>CAMEUH010000106.1 GCA_945938055.1 uncultured Eubacteriaceae bacterium
CCACAACATTTTCTGCCCCAAAAAGTTCAATGTTCTTTAACAATGCCTTGGCACGGGACGCACTGATATCATTCGAAATAAGAAGTCCCGTATGATTTAACTTGGAAAGAAGTTCCGTTGACTTGCCACCCGGTGCTGCACACATGTCAAGAATACGGTCTCCTTCCTCAACCGGAAGCAGATTTGCCGGTGTCATGGCACTTGGTTCCTGCAAATAATAAAGTCCCGCATAATAATATGGATGCTTCGCCGGTTTTTCCTCTTCCTTATAGAAAAAACCATTTTCAATCCATGGAATGGGCGTTAACGCAAATGGAAAAATTTTTAAAAAGTCCTCCGTGCTGATTTTCAAATTATTCACTCGCAGACCAAACAGCCTGTTTTCTTGAAAACTCTCTAAGTAAGAATCATATTCACTGCCAAGAAGCTCTTTCATGGCCTCTGTATATTTTTCTGGTAAATTCATCTCTTATCTTACCGTGCAACCTGTGCCCGGTATCCTTCCGCTATAATATCCAATTCTTTTTTAAATTTCTGCAGCTGATCCAAATCGCCAATCTGGTAAATCCGGTAAAATTCATCCTGAATCTTGACTATCTCACGCTTGTTTGCAACCTTATAAAGACTCTGGAGATTGTTCAGGATATCTGCCACAATATTTGCCTTAACAGTAAAAGAATTCTGTGCATCCATGATTTCTCCATGAATGGAAGACATTTCCTGATCCAGCTTAAGAATTGCTTCGGATGCAGCATTTAATCGTTTTCTGATGTGCTCAGGAATTCCCTGACGATACTTATACTGCAGGGAATGCTCAATCGTTGCCCAGAAATTCATTGCCATGGTCCGAATCTGGATTTCTACCGGAATGGTTTTATGTCCCTTTATGGTCTCAACCTTATATTCCACGATAACATGATAGCTGCGGTAGCCGCTTTCCTTCTGATGGGAAATATAATCCTTTTCTCCAATCACCCTCATGTCACTTCGAGACTTAATAATATCCACCACATCATAAATATCCTCAACAAACTGGCAGATAATCCTGATTCCCGCAATATCCTGAAGATTTTCTTCAATTTCATCAATGGGAATATTCTTTTTCTGTGCTTTTTCAAGAATACTGGATATTTTCTTAACTCTTCCGCTGACCTCTTCAATGGGTGAATAAAGGTCCGCTTCCTTATATTCCTTCATGATATGCCGAAACTTCAGAGTGAGTTCTTCCACAGCCAGCTCATATGGTGTCAGGATCTCTTTCCAAAGCTGTATTTCCATTATTCTACCTCCAATACAAATTTATACCATACCCCAATTATCAGTATATCACATCCCATAATCAAAGTACAAAACTTTATTATTTTTTAATCTTAAAAACCAATATGGATTAATACTGACCTCATTTCCTTCCTGATCATTAACATAAATACCAAAATGCAGATGGACATCAAATTTTCCCGTCGTCCCTTCCGGACCATAACCGGAATCTCCCATGAATCCAAGCAGTTCACCTGCATGAATCGGATTGCCTTCCTCAATGTCGGCATATTCCGATAAATGTGCATAATAATAGTAAATACCGGATTTACTCCGGATTCCCACGCGCCATCCTCCTTTTTCCAGCCATCCTATTTTCTCCACGGTTCCATCACAGACGGAAATAACAGGATAAAGACCTCTTTTGTTTACCTTTCCCATAATATCGCAGCCTTCATGAAAACGCTTTCCTCCATAGGAACGTTCAAACTGCCACGAGTCCACATATTCCACAAAATGGATATTTCTTGTGGATGCAGCAACCGGAAAATACTCCATTTCTCCCAGAAGACTATTGATGATTTTCTTCAGATACGAAAAATCCCGGTATTTTTTTACCAGCATGTTACGATGCTTCCACAGATACTTTTTGTCCCAGGTAACACTTTCATTTAAATCCAGATTATGATAAATTGCAGTCAGAATCAGTTCATCACGGTCCATTTCGTATTGGATACTGGCATTCTGAACGGATTCCATGTCAATTCCGGAAAAATCCATTTTACGGAAAGTCTCATCATGAACCGACAGCTCCTGCATTTTGTTTTGCGATAAGTCTTCCAGAATCCATTGGGAAAGCATTACATTCAGAATGGCACAAAAAAATAAAATGCAGAAATATTTTAAGATTCGGATTAGAATCACCCTTTTCTTTTTCTCATTCCTACATTTTATTTTCTGCCTGTCTCATTTAGTACCATTCTTGCACGAAAACTTCCCATGAAAATTTTATTACAGTCGTTTTAGCACCTCTAAAGTAAACTTCCATACACGTTCCACGGATGCAATGTCCAGACGTTCCTTTACCGTATGAATATCCAGAATATCCGGTCCGTAAGAAACAATGTCAATCTCGCCAAGGCGGTCAGCAAAAATACCGCATTCCAGTCCGGCATGAATCGCCGTTATCTCCGGTTTTTCGCCATACTGTTCTTCATAAACTTCCAGCATGATATTGCGAAGTCTGGAGTCCGCACGATACTGCCATCCCGGATAATTACCCGTAAAACTGCATTCGCAGCCCAGAAATTCTGCCAGATATTCCAGTTGCTCATAAAGAGCCCATTTTGCTGATTCTACAGAACTTCTTACTGAAAATCCAATTCGGATGGCATCTTCCTTCAGATTTAGAATTCCACAGTTTAAGGAAGTTTCCACAAGCCCCTCCATCTCCGAGGACATTTTCATGACACCATTCGGGGCATTGACAAGAAGGAAGGTCAGAATTTCTTTTGCCTTGGAACTTATCATTCTTCCGGAAGTCTTTTCATTCTGTGTGATTTGAATCTGTATTCCATCATCACACCCACGGTATTCTGTTAAAAGATCCTGATTCAGTTCTTCTGCGACTTCCATCAGGGTACTGATATCTTCCTTTACGACAAAAGCTTTTATTTTCACATTACATGCAATGGCATTATCCTTACTTCCACCGGTTATTTCTGAAATGCCATAACGGACACATCCATTTAGAAGTAATAACAGTCTTCCCAGAAGCTTATGTGCATTTGCCCTGCCGCGAATGATTTCTGTACCGGAATGCCCGCCCAGAAGACCGGTAATTTCAATTTCACATTCTTTCACGTCGTCTGTTATTTCTTCAAAAGTTACCGGAATCTTAATATCCACGGAAAGTCCTCCGGCACAACTGGTAAGAAAAACACCTTCTTCTTCGGAATCAATGTTTAATAAATATCTTCCATTCAGTCCGGACATGTCCATGGCATCTGCTCCCAGCATGCCAATTTCTTCATCCACCGTAAAAACCGCTTCCATGGCAGGATGTTGAATGCTTTCATCCTCTAAAATTGCCAGTGCATAAGCAACTGCAATGCCGTCATCGCCACCGAGCGTGGTATCCTTTGCATGCACGAAACCATTTTCCACACATAACTGTAAACCATCCTTCTGAAAATCATGTGCTGATTCCGGTGTTTTTTCACATACCATGTCCAGATGACCCTGGATAATCACTCCCGGATGGTCTTCATAGCCTTTGGATGCACATTTTTTGATAACTACATTGTTATGAGAGTCTTTTGTCCAGGAAAGTTGATGTTCCTTTGCAAAATTTACACAGTATTCACTAATGGCATCCGTATTTTTCGAGCCATGCGGAATGGCACAAAGCTCCTCAAAAATTTCAAAAACACGTTTTGGTTCCAGATTATTTAATATTTTAGTCATAATTACCTCCACAAAAACTATATTTTAACTAGGTGATGAAATGAACAAAAAATTATTCCTGTTATTCCTGTTAATACTGATTCTGGTTCTGAATCCGCAGACTGCACTTGCTGGTGCTGTGAGCGGACTGAATCTATGGTTTAATGTGATTCTTCCGACCTTGTTACCATTTATGATTATATCATATCTCATTCAAAATGTATACGGAAGTTCCATCCGTCATCCCTTGGTTTATGTTACTGTCATCGGATTGTTCTGCGGTTATCCCATGGGAGCATACGCTGCTGTTTCCATGTATAAAAAGAAGTGCTTAACCCGAAAGGAAACCGAGCTTTTACTGATGTGCTGTAATATTTCAAGTCCGGCCTTTGTCCTTTCTTATATTGCCTTTTCCAGCTTGAATATCCGGACTTTTCCGTGGGAACTTCTTCTTGTGAATTATCTCCCGGTGCTGTTTCTTCTTTTGTATCTCTTTCTGTCGCACCAAAGCAGACAGACTTGTGGAGATGTTCTTTCCTCTCAGACTATGTCACCGGAAATCGTGGATGCTGCCATAACAAACAGTATTCTGAATGTTTTAAAGCTTGGTGGTTATATCATAATCTTCTCCATTCTGGCAGCATTCATCAGTATTCTTCCCATAAAAAATGTCTTTATGAAGTGTGCTTTCATCGGAATGGCAGAAATTACAACCGGAATTCACGATACACTCCAACAGGAAATTTCACCGACAATCCTTCCAGCCATGATTCTGACCATGAATGCATTTGGAGGTCTGTCCTGCGCCTTTCAGTCAGCATCCTTCTTTCAGGGAACGGATTTGAGCATAAAAAAATACATATACCACAAATTCCTGCTGGCAGTTTTTACATTCCTTACCTGGTATCTGTTGGTACATGTATTTAAACTTTCTATTGTATAATATATGTTTTATTGATTTTCCGCTCCTTCAGCACCATAGCCGTCTTCCTGCGGATACTGCTGCTGTGAAGGTTCTTCCTGCGGTCTTAACGCCTCACGGTTACTGATTACAACCTCAAGTGTCTTATTCAAATCGCTCATGAGTGCTTCATGCCGGCTGGTATTGGACTGAACAGAATGCTCTATAATCAGTTGAAGTTTTGAGAGCATGTCATCCGTATATTTGACAGCATTAAACCGGATGGTATTGGCATCCTCAACCGCACGGTTTAAGATATTCTCCGCTTCCATCTTTGCCTGGTCTATGTACTGCTGACCCTGCTCATATGCCCTCTGCATGATTTCATGTTCATTTACCAGTTCATTGGTGTGAATCTGTGCCGCTTCAATAATACTTCTGGCCTGTTCGTTTGCATCATTTAAAATCTGGTCTTTATTAGCGAGAAGTTTCTGATATTTCTTGATTTCATCCGGAGTTTTAAGACGAAGTTCACTAATCATCTCCTCCAGTTCTTCCTTCACAACCACAATTTTGGTGGAAGACAGTGGAAATGGACTGCATCCCTCGATATACTCTTCCATTTCCGAAATAATCTGGTCAATCTTACTCATCTGATAATCTCCTTACTAATTCCGCACTTCTCATAAACCTTTGAAATCACCTGTTCAGGAACAAACTTACTAATGTCGCCCCCGTATCTTGCCACTTCCCTTACCACACTGGAACTTAAGTAGGAATACTTCAGATTCGTGTTCAGGAAAATGGTATCAATGGAATTATCCAGCAGACGATTTGTCTGGGACATCTGAAGTTCATATTCAAAGTCCGTGACAGCACGAAGTCCTCTGATTACAATCTTCGCGTCTAACTGTTTTACAAAATCCACAAGCAAGCCGGAAAAACTCGTTACCCTTACATTTGGTATCTCTTTTGTTACTTCTTTCAACATATTAACACGTTCGTCCACAGAAAACAATGGTGATTTTGAATTATTATTCAAAACTCCTACCACCAGTTCGTCCACAAGCAGGGCGGAACGGTTAATGATATCAAGATGACCCATGGTAACCGGGTCAAAACTTCCTGGATAAACCGCTATTCTCATGTTAATCCCTCTTAATCTTTACAAATATATGCTTATTCGTCTTATATTCCTTTATTTTCGTTATTTCATAACCGTATTCTTCCACAAAGTGAATATCCGTGTCAAGAGCTGCCTCAAAAATAATAACGGTATATTCATCTGCAATATCGGATTGTTTCAGCCTCTTTAAAATATCCTTTTCAAAATCATGGTGGTATGGAGGGTCCATGAAAATGACATCAAATACGCCTTTACCTTCCAGCCTGTTGATTGCCGTCAGACAATCGCACTCCATTAAAGTGCCCTTTTCATCCATATGGGTAAACATAAGATTTTCGCGGATACATCCACAGGCTTCTCTTGCATTTTCAACCAGAACCGCTGCTCTTGCACCTCTGCTTAAGGCTTCAATTCCAATAGCACCGCTTCCGGAAAATAAATCCAGAAAATAACATCCCGGTATCACCGGCTGCAACATATTAAACAGCGTCTCCTTTATCCGGTCTGTGGTTGGTCTTGTGTCCATTCCTTCCGGAGTCTTTAATTTTAAGCTCCGTGCCGTTCCTGCAATCACTCTCACTGTTCTTTCCCATCCTTTAGATAATCCGTTACTTCGCCATCATAATAAATCCGTGCTTCTGAAATGACACGAAGTTCTTCCGGCGTCCATTCATATTCATTGACACAACAGTTTTTCTGAAATTCCCCTTTCCAGAAATCCTTGATTTCCAGATTTTTAAGTTTTAGCATTAACGCCTTATTGACTGCTCCATGGGCAACAACCAGTACATTGCTGTTAGTGTTTCGCAGGGGTTCTATGTTTTTCTTTAGAAAATGTTCTGCCCTGACGCAGAGTTCTTCATAAGTCTCTCCACCCTTGGAGGGAACATATTTTTCAGGTGCAAAAAAGAAATTAGAAAAATGTTCTCCCAGCAAGGAAGACGGAACACCTTCATCTTCCCCAAAAGAAATCTCCTTCAAATCATCATCGCAAATAATGGAAACCTTTCGGTCTCCCGCAAGAATCTGAGCTGTTTCATAGGCTCTTACCAGTGGACTGGAATAAATCCGGTCAAACGGAACATCCGCCAGTGCGTCCGCAGTTATTCTTGCAAGCTCTCTTCCATATTCATTTAAAGGAACATCAGACTGCCCCTGCAGTTTCTTTTCACGGTTCCATTCTGTTTCACCATGCCGAATGATATACAGTCTCATTTTTCTTCATCACCTCACAACATAATAATCTAAATATTTAATTTATTCAAGCATTTTCTTCCATATTCCTCCATCTTTTCTTCAATAGCACGCCGTTCTCCATCTGAAATGTCATAGGCACCTTCTACATATTTTGCCACACATTCACTGGCGTGTTTCAGTTCAGTGGCATCCTGAAAGATGTCTCCAAGTCCAAAATCCAGTTCTCCACTCTGACGGATTCCAAAAAGGTCGCCCGGCCCTCTGCTTTTTAAATCTTCAGAAGCAATATAAAATCCATCGTTGGACTGATTCATGATTTCCAGCCTTTTTCTGGTATCTTCTTTCTTGGAATTCGTCATCATGATACAGTAAGACTGATATTTTCCACGTCCCACACGTCCCCTCAGCTGATGAAGCTGGGCCAGTCCAAACCGTTCTGCATTTTCAATCATCATTACGGTAGCATTTGGTACATTCACTCCAACCTCTACTACCGTGGTAGAAACAAGAATATCAATCTTTCCCTGTGCAAAATCTTCCATGACGGAATTTTTCATTTCTGCCTTCATTTTTCCGTGAAGACATCCGACACGATAAGCCAAAAAGCGTTCCGAAAGTTCTCTGGAATAATCCGTTACATTTTCGGCTTCCGTATTTTCACTTTCTTCCACCATAGGACAAATGACATAAACCTGTCTTCCCTTTTTAATCTCCTTTTCCATAAAGGAATAAGCATTCGGGCGAAAAGATTCGTCCACCACACAGTTTTTGATTGGAAGGCGGTCTGCCGGAAGTTCATCAATGATGGAAATATCCAGATCCCCATAAAGAATAATGGCAAGTGTCCGTGGAATCGGTGTTGCACTCATGACAATCACATGGGGACGGACCCCTTTTTCAGCCAGTGCCTTCCTCTGATTCACTCCAAAACGATGCTGCTCATCCGTAATAACCAGTGCCAGATTCTTATAAATTACTTTTTCCTGAATAATGGCATTGGTTCCTACCAGAATCTGGATTTCTCCAGATTCTACCTGTTTATGGATTTCTTTTTTCTCTTTTGCGCTTAAGGAACCAATTAATAGCCCCACACGAATATCCACATGATGCTCTTGAAACAGCCTGCACATGGATTCATACTGCTGCTTTGCCAACACCTC
>CAMEUH010000107.1 GCA_945938055.1 uncultured Eubacteriaceae bacterium
GAGATTATTAATACCATGCTGATTCCGGCGCTGGATAAGACAGGAGAGTTGTTTGAAAAAGGAAAGATTTTCCTTCCGCAGCTGATTCTTTCGGCACAGTCGGCGCAGGCAGCTTTTGAGGTGATAAAAAAGAACATGGTAAAATCCCAGAGCGGGGATGCGGGAGTGGATAAGGGAACCATTGTGATTGCTACCGTTAAGGGGGATATCCACGATATTGGAAAAAATATCGTGAAGGTTCTTTTGGAAAACTACGGTTATCATGTGGTTGACCTGGGAAAAGACGTGGATTATCAGGCGGTTGTGGATGCCGTAAAACAATATGATGCAAAACTGGTAGGTCTTTCTGCATTGATGACAACGACACTTGTTTCCATGGAAAGGACCATTGAACTGATTCATGAAAATCAGCTGGATTGTAAGATTATGGTGGGGGGAGCCGTTCTCACACCGGAATACGCCGTGCAGATTGGCGCGGATTATTATGTGAAAGACGCAAAAGAATCCATAGATGTGGCGAAAAAGATTCTGGGCTGACATTGTCAATTTTTTATCCAATATAGATTGACACTTTTTTATCAAGATAGTATAATATATCAGAATAGATGCATTATGCAGGTTTTAGATATGGAAGGTGAATGGCAGTGGAAGAAAAGCATATATCCAGTGCTGTTATCAGAAGATTACCAAGGTATTACAGATATCTGGGAGAATTACTGGACAGCGGAGTGGAGAGAATCTCTTCAAATGAGCTTAGTGAACGGATGAAGGTTACGGCATCCCAGATCAGACAGGATTTGAATAATTTTGGTGGATTCGGGCAGCAGGGTTATGGATACAACGTGGAATATCTGCATAAGGAGATATCCAAGATTCTGGGAATTGACACGTCACACAATATGATTATTGTTGGTGCGGGTAATCTCGGACAGGCGATTGCGGGATATGCGGATTTTGAAAAGCGGGGATTCATTGTAAAGGGAATCTTTGATATTAATCCGGAGCTTACGGGACATTCCATCCGTGGAATTAATGTAAAAATGTTTTATGAAATGGAAGATTTTGTGAAGAACAATGACATTGAAATTGCCGCACTTACGATTCCGAAAGAAAGTGCCGTGGAAGTGGCAAATATTCTGGTAAAGGCGGGAATCAAGGCAATCTGGAATTTTGCTCATACGGACTTAAATCTTCCAAAGGATATTATTGTTGAGAATGTGCATTTGTCGGAGAGTCTGATGAGACTGTCCTACAATATTGCAAGCAGGAACAAGGATAAGAAATAATGGCAGATTTTTCGATTGAAGTGATAGAAAGTAATCTTTCACGAATGAAGATACCGATTCTGACGCTGGATGAACGCTATAACGTGGTCATGCCGGACAAAGACAAGACTCCTCAGATTCGAAGGCTTGAGGCAAAGCTTAACGGACTGTTAAAGAAACAGGGCAAGGTTACCAACAACATCAAGGAAGTTAAGAAGATTAAGGCAAGGCTCTTACAAGAGGTTGTGGATAACATGGAGGAGGATGGAAATGATGCAGAACGTCAGAAGAAGATGGACAGAAGCCAGAAGCTGATACAGGAAGCAAAGCAGAAGCTTGAGGAACTGGAAGACATGGAACTGGAGCTTCCGAAGGAAATCCGGGAGGCAAACCAGGCTCTTTTGCTGGAGTTTGTCCAGGTGTGCTATGCAAGACTTCATTCCAATAAAGAGGACATTGAACTTCTGAATCGATGGATTAGTGAAATGCGTGTGGAGTTGAAGAAAAAGCTTGTCATCAAGCAGGAGAAAGAGATTAAGAATGGGAATATTTATACCTACATGCATGATTTACTCGGGCCGGAGCTGATTCAGATGTTTGATGATGCAGATGAGGCAAAGAAGGAATAACAGGACTGGGCGCGAAGCGTTGCAGTCCATTTTTTATAACAATATGTGATTCCGGGTAAAATGGATAGAAAACAAGGGAGGAAGGACATGAAATTTTTACTGGATGGAGGACAAATGAAAGAGGTTGACCGGTACTCCATTGAAGAAGCTGGAATTCCGTCAATCGTTTTAATGGAAAGAGCTGCACTGGCGGTCTGCGAAGTGGTAAAGGAACAGTTTGACAGAACAAAGAAGGTTCTGTGCGTGTGCGGAACCGGAAATAATGGTGCAGATGCAGCAGCCTGTGCAAGAATTCTTCTGGGAGAGGGGTATGAGGTGGCAGTTGCCTGTGTGGGAGAAAGCAAAAAGGCAACACAGGAATTATTGCTTCAGCTTCAGATTAATCAAAATCTTGGTATTCCAAATGTCACATTGGACAGTCTTTGTGCTTATGATGTAATAATCGACGGACTTTTTGGCATCGGACTTACAAGAGAACTTTCCGGTATCTTTGAAGAAGCTGTAAGACAGATTAATGAATCAAAAGCAGCAGTTGTGAGTGTGGATATTCCATCCGGTGTTCATGCGGACAACGGAAAAATCTTAAATGCAGCCGTACATGCGGACTATACGGTGACTTTCGGATACATGAAGACAGGGCTGGTTCTCTATCCGGGAGCGGAAATGGCAGGCCAGCTTACCGTGGCAGACTGCGGATTTGCACCGAAAGCGATTGAAAACGTGGGAAGAAAAAAATTCTATTATGAACACTGTGACATCAAAAAGCTTCCACAAAGGAAACAGGATTCCAATAAGGGAACCTATGGGAAAATTCTGGTGATTGCCGGTTCCGAGAATATGTGCGGTGCCGCATATTTTTCTGCGAAGGCAGCTTACCGGAGCGGAGCAGGGCTGGTACGTGTCCTGACGGCAAAAAGTAACCGGGAGGCAATGCAGAAGCTTCTGCCGGAAGCAGTCCTTTCCTTTTATGAGGAAATGTCACGGGAAGAATTGAAACAACAGCTGCAATGGGCAGAGATTCTTATCATGGGTCCGGGACTTTCCACAAGGGAACAGGCATCTGTTCTTCTATACAGAGTGCTTGAGGAAGTAAATCAAAGGGAGAAACGACCAAAGATTCTTCTGGATGCAGATGCACTGAATATTCTTGCGGGTGATAACCGGCAGGATTTGTTAAAAAACTGTGTGATTACACCGCATCCGGGTGAAATGAGCCGGCTTACCGGAAAGTCAGTTACGGATATCCGGGAAAACATCATAGAAACCGCGGAAGAATTCGCACGAAAGTACCAGTGTATCTGCGTGTTAAAGGATGCAAGAAGTGTTGTATCGGATGGAGAACGCACCTATGTCAATGTATCAGGTAACAGCGGAATGGCAACAGCAGGCTCGGGAGATGTGCTCACCGGAATCATTGGCGGAATGTTTGCAAATGGAATGGACTTGTTTGAAGGGGCAGTTCTTGGAACCTATCTTCACGGCTGTGCCGGTGATGAAGCCGGGAAACAGCTGGGAGAATATTTCATGAAAGCGGACGATATTGCTGATTCCATTAAAAATGTCATAAATCTTTAAGAATACTGAATACACCACCATAAGCTGGCAATAATAAGGGTAGAAAATTTATGGAGTGTGAATGATAGTGGTTATTAAGCGAGGGGATATCTTTTATGCAGATTTAAGACCGGTGGTAGGCTCGGAACAGGGAGGAATCCGTCCCGTCCTGATCATACAGAATGATATTGGAAATAAGCATAGCCCGACAGTAATTTGTGCGGCAATAACGTCTAAAATGAAAGCAAAGCTGCCAACGCATGTGGAGATTGATGCTGACCGGTATGATATTGTGAAGGATTCGGTCATTCTTCTGGAACAGCTTCGTACCATTGATAAAAGAAGACTGAAGGATAAAGTATGTCATCTGGATAAGGAAGCAATCAGTAAGGTCAATAAGGCTCTGATGATTAGTCTGGAGATGGATACATATTGACTGAAAAAATGGAAAATGTTATGATAAAGCACAATAAGAAAGGTACAACGGGAAATGGGAGAGATACGAATGGATAGTGGATATTCTTTTGCGGGAATTGTGTTATTTCTGTTATTTGTAATATTAGACGGGGCGTTATTTGGATTTGCGGCAGCAGCCAATGAAGCAAATGCCGGAGAACTTTCCAGAAAAGCAGAAGATGGCGATAAAAAGGCAGAAAGGATTCTTGCAGTCATGGGAAATGGAATCCGTTTAAATTATACCATCCAGATTTCCGCCATGATTATGAATGTGGTAATTGGTGCATTTGTTTTAAATGTTTTTTCCGGATATTTCGGAGATACTTTTTCCATACAGTTTCTGACGGCAGTGGTGCTGATGATTATTGTTGCAGTGTTTGGAATCGTGGTACCGGTAAAGGTATCCGTTCTTTATGCGGATTCCATGGTGGAAAAGTTATTTGGCATGGTTCGTCTGGTGCTGATTTTGCTAAGTCCCATTATTTTGATTGTGACTTTTGTGGGAAACTGCGTGATAAGAATCTTTGGCATGAATCCTAATGCGGATAATGATAACGTCACCGAGGAAGAAATTCTTACCATGGTAAATGAAGGCCATGAGCAGGGCGTGATTGAAGCGGATGAGGCGGAAATGATTTCCAATATTTTCGAGTTTGGGGATAAGGAAGCACTGGATATCATGACCCACCGTTCCAATATTATTGCGGTGGATGGCAATTCCACGCTGGAGGAAGCAGTTACTTTCATGCTGCATGAAAATAATTCCAGATATCCGGTCTATGACGGGGACATTGATAATATAGTAGGTATTGTACATATCAAGGATGCCCTGAAGGAATATGGCAACCGTGCGAAGGCAGAGGAACCGATTAAGAATATTGAAGAGGTTCTTTATGATGCCAAGCTGATTCCTGGAACCCGGAACATCAATGACCTTTTCAAGCTGATGCAGAAGGAAAAGGTGCATATGGCGATTGTCGTGGATGAATATGGACAGACTGCCGGACTGGTTACCATGGAAGATATTCTGGAAGAAATCGTGGGCAATATCCTTGATGAACATGATGATGACGAGGAACAGATTATGTTAAAGGCGGATAATACCTATGTAGTAGATGGAATGGCACTTCTGGAGGATCTGGAGGAAGAATTGTCTATTAAATTTCAGGTGGAGGACATTAACACCCTGAATGGATTTTTAATGCTAAAGACCGGAAAAATTCCAAGTAAGGAACAGGTTGGAACAGAAATTCTGTATGAGGGTTATCGTTTTAAAATCATGGAAGTGGAAGGAAGAATCATTCAGACGGTCAGCATAACAAAGGTTGATGCGGATAAGGAAGCAGAAGAATAATCAAGGCAAAAGAAACCAATACTATTTTCAGATAAATCCTGTAATATTACCATTACAGGATTTTCTTATTGCTGAAAATTGTATTGGGAGGTTTTGCAAAATGAGTAATGAGGAGAACGAAACGATTGAAAAAACGGGAGATGTGGAGGTAAATGGAAGAAAAAAAGGAGAAAAAATCCATGTCATGACCATTATCGGGGAAATCGAAGGTCATGATAATCTGGCGGCAAATAATAAGACCACGAAATATGAGCATGTTCTTCCTAAGCTTGCAAAGATTGAAGAAGATGACGAGTGTGAAGGTCTGCTTCTGATTATCAATACTGTAGGTGGCGATGTCTCGGCAGGACTTGCATTGGCGGAAATGGTTGCATCTTTAAGTAAGCCCAAGGTTTCCCTGGTAATTGGAGACTGTCATTCCATTGGAGTGCCTCTTGCGGTTTCCTGCGATTATTCCTTTATTGTGCCAAGCGGTACCATGATTATTCATCCGGTAAGGATGAATGGAACCGTAATTGGAGCACCACAGACCTATGATTATTTTAAATTGATACAGGACAGGATTGTGGGATTTATTTCCACACATTGTCATACATCCGCAAAAGAACTGGAACAAATGATGATGAAGACGGGAATTCTGACGAAGGACCTTGGAACCATTCTGGTGGGAAAAGAAGCGGTAGACCAGGGACTGATTGATGAAGTCGGCGGAATACGGGAGGCTTTTGCCAAAATTCATGAACTTATCCGGTAACTTTATAAAGTAATAAGAGGTTTTTAATAAATTTTTATATTACGTTCACTTTTCGTTCATTTTCTTACATTAGAATGCCTATATAAATGAGTGGAGGCGAGATGATGAGAGAAAAAATTGCGCGTTTCATGTATGGAAGATACGGCGTTGACCAGTTTTCGAAATTTATCATGGGAGCGGTCATGGTTCTCATGATACTGAATCTGTTCTTTCGAACACCGGTTATTACATTACTTTTATGGGCTGGGATTATTTTTGTATATTACAGAATGTTCTCCAAAAATCATGCAAGATGCATCGCACAGAATCAGTGGTATCTGGCACAGGTGAGGAAACTTGGCTGTTATAAGGACATCCGCACACATCACATTTATACCTGTAAGTCCTGCAGACAGAAAATCCGGATTCCAAGGGGAAAAGGAAAAATCATGATTCGGTGTCCAAGATGCGGATATGAATTTGTAAAGAGGAGTTAACATGTTTGGATATATTGTGGTAAATAAGCCGGAATTGAAAATGAAGGAATTTGATGAATACAGGGAATATTACTGTGGATTGTGCCACAGCCTGAAGCAAAAACATGGAATCAGAAGCCAGCTGTGCCTGAACTATGATTATGTTTTTCTGATTCTTCTGCTTACGGGGCTTTATGAGCCGGAGGAAAAGACGAGCCGGAAAAGATGCATGATTCATCCGTTAATGAGCAGAGAAATGCGCCAGAATAAGTTTACGGAATATGTTTCGGACATGGGAATTGTGCTTGCAAGGCTCAAATGCATGGATGACTGGGCAGATGAAAAGAAGCTGACAAGTCGGACATATGGTGCGCTTTTAAAGAAAGAATATGAAAAAATGCAGAAAAAATACCCGGAAAAAGTGGAAATCATTGAGCAGAGTCTTATGAACATTAAAAAGGCAGAAGACGCAGGAGAAAATAATATTGATGTTATTTCCGGCTATTTTGGAAAGGCATTTGAAGAAGTCTGTGCGGTGTACTGTGACGAATGGGAGGTTCCTTTAAGAAAAATCGGTTTTTATCTTGGCAAATTTATTTACATCATGGATGCTTATGATGATTTGGAAAAGGATATCCGGGAAAATCAGTATAATCCATTTAAAGAAAAAAAGGATGAGCCGGGCTTTGAGGAATATGTTCATCAGATTCTGACCATCAATGCAGCGGAATGTGCACGTGAATTTGAAAAACTGCCGATTATCAATGAGGTGGAAATCTTAAGAAATATTATTTATTCCGGTATCTGGAGCAGATTTTCCAAGATAGCAAACAGGAGGATAACCGATGAAAAATCCGTATGAGGTACTTGGAGTATCGCCCAATGCCACTGATGAAGAAATAAAGAAAGCATATCGTAAATTAAGCCGGATATATCATCCGGATGCCAATATCAATAATCCCAATAAGGAACAGGCAGAAGAAAAATTCAAAGAAGTCCAGCAGGCTTATGATGCCATCATGAACAAAAAGGCTGGAAGCGAGTATGGACCATATGGCAGTTCCGGATTTGGCGGCGGCGGATTTGGCTCCGGATTTGGCTCCGGATTTTATGGTTCCGGATTTGGACAGACGGGTCAGGGAAGTTCTGCCGGTGGATTTCAAGGTGGAGAGGAAGCCTCTCTCTATGTGGCTGCGGCAAATTTCATCCGGAATGGACGTTATGCAGAAGCACAGCGTGTTCTGTCGGATATTAAGCTGCGGGATGGCAAATGGTATTATCTGAGTGCCATTGCAATGGCAGGAAGCGGTAATATGGCAACGGCTCTGGAACATGCGCGGACTGCAATGGAAATGGAGCCGGATAATGCAGAATACCGTCAGCTTTATGCACAGTTATCCAGCACGGGGGACTGGTACACCACACGGGGCGGATTTTATGGACAGCCGGTGGCTGGCCCGGGTAGTGTTTGTCTGGAATTGTGCCTGGCGAATTTGTTTTGTAATTTGTGGTGCTGTTAGGATGAACAATACAGTTAATTATCGACCAGTGACGAGACCGCTTGCAATTATTCACAAATTTATGGTTATTTGGGG
>CAMEUH010000108.1 GCA_945938055.1 uncultured Eubacteriaceae bacterium
AGTTACGCATTGTGTTTTTTAGCACAATACGTTTTATATACAGACCAGTGACGAGCCACCTGCCATTGCCATCCATGGCAAATGCAGGTTCAATCCGCCGTCCTGGCGGATTGTCTCTGGGTATTGAGGTATTGTGCAAGAAAAACTACAATTCTCCACAAGCATACCATTTCTGCATCCTGTCTGACAGTCCTTCCCATCGTCTACCCGCATCCGGCAGGAGAACTCTCTGATTTGCAACTGGAAATAAAACCCATTTTTATAATTCCAATATAAAGTAATTAAATTTAGCCCAAAACAGGATGTCCAGGATGGCAGCGGTATGGGGGATAGAACCCCCCATACCGCTGCCAACCCGGACATCCGTCACTTTTTCGCCAAATCCCGATTATATGCTCCAAGACTTAATTATTAAAAAAGTATAAACTTACTTGACAGCCATAAAATATTTGATATAATGCATTATAAATAGTTTGGAAACAAACTAAAATGCTTCGAGAGAAGCATATATTTTTACATTTGCATTGGCACTCACATAAAAAGAGTGCTAACAAAAAGAAAGGAAGGTAATATTCATGCAGTTAAAACCATTAGGGAATCGAGTTATTTTACAGCATCAGAAAGCGGAAGAGAAGACACAGTCCGGAATTATCTTACCGGACAGTGCAAAGGAAAAGCCACAGGAGGCCATTGTTATAGCAGTGGGTACTGGAGAGGAAGCGGATGGAAAAAAGACAGAAATGCAGGTTAAAGAAGGCGATAAGGTTATTTATTCGAAATATGCCGGGACAGAAGTAAAGTTTGAGGATGAAGAATATGTAATTGTCAGTCAGAATGATATTATTGCAGTTGTCGAATAGTTGTTGAAGAATTGTTGAGGAAAGAAGGATGTTATCATGGCAAAGGAAATCAGATTCGATATTGATGCAAGAAAGAGAATGGAAGATGGCGTTAATAAACTTGCAGATACAGTAAAGGTTACAATTGGTCCGAAGGGAAGAAATGTTGTACTGGATAAATCCTATGGAGCACCGCTTATTACCAATGACGGTGCTACCATTGCAAAGGAAATAGAGTTAGAAGACCGGTATGAGAACATGGGAGCACAGCTTGTGAAAGAGGTTGCAACTAAAACCAATGACATTGCCGGAGATGGAACCACGACGGCCACAGTTCTTGCACAGGCATTGGTGAATGAAGGAATGAAGAACATTGCTGCCGGAGCTAACCCGATTATCCTGCGAAAGGGAATGAAAAAGGCAGTAGATGCAGCAGTTCAATCGCTGGAAGAAATGAGCCAGCCGGTTACAGGAAAAGAACATATTGCCAAGGTTGCTGCAATATCAGCCGGAAATGAAGAAGTGGGACAGATGATTGCGGATGCCATGGAAAAAGTAGGTGAGAATGGTGTCATCACAATTGAGGAATCTAAGACCATGCATACGGAAATTGACGTGGTAGAAGGCATGCAGTTTGATAAGGGATATTTATCTGCATATATGTGCGATGATAAGGAAAAGATGGTCGCTAACATGGATAACCCATATATTCTCATTACGGATAAGAAAATTTCCAACATCAAGGATATTCTTCCGTTACTGGAACAAACTGCCACAGGTGGAAAGCAGTTGCTTATTATTGCAGATGATGTGGAGGGAGAAGCTCTTACCACATTAATTGTAAACAGACTTCGTGGAACCATTAAAGTTGTTGCTGTAAAGGCACCTGGATATGGAGATAACAGAAAAGAACAGTTACAGGATATCGCAATTCTTACCGGAGGACAGGCTATACTGGATGATTTGGGAATGCAGCTTACAGATGTTACTGTGGATATGCTTGGAAGGGCAAAATCAGTTAAGGTAACAAAGGAAAACACGACCATTGTTGACGGCGAAGGTAAGAAAGAGGAAATTAGTAACAGAATCGCAAGCCTCAAGCGTCAGGAAGCAGAAGTAACTTCTGATTTTGATAAAGATAAGATTATGGATCGTATTGCAAAGATGGGCGGCGGTGTAGCAGTCATTCGTATCGGCGCAGCTACCGAAACAGAGATGAAGGAAGCAAAATACAGAATGGAAGATGCCTTGAATGCAACCAGGGCTGCCGTATCCGAGGGTATTATTGCCGGTGGCGGTTCTGCATATATCCATGCACAGAAGGACGTGGAAAAAGTAGCTGCATCACTGCAGGGTGACGAAAAAACAGGTGCTCAGATTGTTGAAAAAGCCTTGGAAGCACCGCTTAAGGCTATTGTGGAAAATGCAGGACTGGAAGGCGCAGTAATCATCAATAAAGTTAAGGAAAAGGAAAGAGGAGTTGGATTTGATGCCATTTCCGAAACCTATGTGGATATGTTAAAAGCAGGAATTATTGATCCTGTAAAAGTTACAAAGAGTGCCCTGACCAATGCAGTTAGTATTTCGGCTACTTTGCTTACGACAGAGGCAGCAGTGGCAGATGTCAAAGAAGATAAGCCAGCTGCACAGCCAATGCAGGATATGGATTATTAATTGATTAACTTTCATTAAGGGGAGTAACAGGAAATGCTATTCCCCTTTTTCTTTTTATAGGGAGGGATTCTATGGAGGAAAAAAACAATGTAACAGAAAAGACGGATGCATCTGAAAAAGCAGACATCATGAAATTATCCAATGAGCTTACTTACAGACGTTATATGATGAACCGGGGGAAAATAAGAAATTTGTTTCAGTCTGTCAGCGTACCGGAATATATTGCGCTTCACAATATTTTGCAAAATGATGAGAGTTCTTCCATATATGGGGAAAGAACATATCTGAAGGAATTATCGGAAAAAATGGAGCTAACCATACGCCAGACATCAAAACTGGTAGGCGAACTAAGAGACAGGGGACTGGTAACCTGGTCACATGACGGAAACGGAAAAGACGGAACTTATGTGTCCATTACGGAAAATGGAAAGAAACTTTTAAGAACACAGGAAGAAATTTTAAAGGAATATTATGGAAGGGTAATTAATCAATACGGAAAAGAAAATTTAATTCAGCTATTGCATCTCATGAAAGAACTGGAAACAGTCATGAGCAGTGAAATGGAGGATTTTCAGGAGGGAGGCATGGAGGATGAATTCGATTGAGGAATATGCAGCAAAACAGGAAAAAATATGCAGGAATCATGACTTTATTGATGCCCGGTTATATGATGAGTATGGTGTGTATCGTGGACTCAGGGATGAAAAAGGAAACGGCGTCCTGACAGGACTTACCAATATATCTAAAATTGTATCGTCAAAAATCGTAGACGGTCAGAAAAAACCTTGTGATGGGGAGTTATGGTATCGTGGCTATAATGTGAAACGGCTGATTGAAGTAATCGGACCGGAAGAAATGGGGTTTGAAAAGGTAGCCTATCTGTTACTGATGGGAGAACTGCCGGGAGAAAAAGAAGAAAAAGAGTTCCGAAAACTGATGGGGCAGATGAGAACTCTTCCGACCAACTTTACCAGGGATGTAATCATGAAGGCACCTTCTGAGGATATCATGAATTCCATGACAAGAAGCATACTGACACTGGCTTCCTATGATCCCAAGGCAAAAGACATTAGTGTCAGCAATTCCTTAAGACAGTGTATCCAGCTTATCAGTGAATTTCCGCTGTTGGCGGTGTATGGATATAATGCGTATAATCATTATGAAAAAAATGAAAGTATGTTTATTCATCATCCGAATCCAAATCTTTCCACGGCAGAGAACCTGCTGATGCTGATGCGCCCGGATAAGAAATACTCAGCGGTTGAGGCAAAAGTACTGGATACTGCCCTGATTTTACATATGGAGCATGGCGGTGGAAATAATTCCACATTTACAACAAGAGTAGTGACATCAACGGGTTCGGATACCTATTCCACCATTGCCGCGGCAATGTCCTCCTTAAAGGGACCAAAGCATGGCGGTGCCAATATCAAAGTCATGGAAATGATGAACAATATCAGGGAAAATGTAAAGGATTATTCGGATAAAGACGAAGTGGCAGCGTATCTTGAAAGAATTGTTAATAAAGAAGCTTTTGACGGAAAGGGTCTGATTTATGGAATGGGGCACGCGGTGTATACCCTTTCTGATCCGAGAGAAAGAGTGTTTAAGGCTTATGTTGAAAAACTGGCAAAAGAAAAAGGCAGGGAAAACGATCTTCTGCTGTATGAAAATGTAGAAGAAATGGCACCCCGGATCATTGCAAAAAAACGCAATACCTTGAAAGGGATAAGCCCGAATGTGGATTTTTACAGCGGATTTGTATATGACATGCTGGGTATTCCACAGGAACTTTACACGGCAATTTTTGCGATTGCAAGAATTGTAGGGTGGAGCGCACACCGAATTGAGGAATTGATTTGTACAGATAAAATTATTCGTCCGGCATATATGAGTGTCATGGAAGAAATAGAATAATACGGGGACACGGTTCAGAATTTTTTGAGCCGTGTTTTTTTGTGTGGATTTTCCTGGAACGGTTTATCGTTTTTTTACTTTACATTTACAAAAGAAACAGATGAATTTGATAGCAGAAAAGAAACAGATATTTTATTCTTACCTTGTAGCTGTCAGACAGCTATGAGGGAGAGGGATGACGATGAAGAAATATTTGTATGAAACACTGGCTGATTGTATTACGCAGAAGATTGATGAAGGAATCTGGAAAGTTGGAATGAAACTTCCGGGTGAAAAAGAACTTACCGGCATTTTGGGAGGCGGCCGCTCCACAATACGGGAAGCACTCGATTTATGCGTGGAAAGAGGATTACTTCAGAAGAAAAATGGAGTTGGAACTTTTGTTGTCTCAAAATCCGTGACGCTGAATAATCCGCTGGAACAGTTAAATTCTGTTGGAGACATGATTAAAGCGGCAGGATGTGAGCCGGAGAGTGTGCATTACAGTATTAAGCATTGCCAGCCCGACCAGGACATGTGTGAAGAATTTGGTCTTGATTCTAATGAACGAATTGTTGAAATGAGCAGGGGAAGAGTAGCAAACCGTACACCGGTTGCCTTTTCCGTAAATGTATTTCCGGAAAAGTATGTAGGAAATATCTTTGATAATGGAATCAAGGGAAAGATATTTGATAATCTGAAAGATTATTACAATATTGATATTAAATATTCAAAAACAAAAATCATGGGAATTAATCCGGAACGCCAATGGGATGGGGTGGCATGTGATTTTTTGAAAAGCTCCGTTGTGTTATTGAAACAGTTACATTTCGATAAGAATGGTGAAAAAATATTTTATTCCTATGATTATTTTAACACGGATGTCATGGACCTTAATTTAAGAAAAAAATTATAGGATTAGAAAAGTGAGAAATTCATAATAAAAAGAAATTTTTTAGGTGCATCCAGTATCATCATGGCAACAGTAATGTTTGCAGGATGTGGAACAAAAACGGAAGGAAATGTACAGACGACGGCAGCCGAAACAACTGCTGCAACAACAACTGCACAGACAGAAACACAGACAGAAGCTAAAATTGATAATAAGGATATTAAGGGAAGCGTTATGCTGTATACATCATCCAGTGATGATTATGTCACAGATATTATTGATTTATTTTCCAAGGAGTACCCGAATATTGAGCTGAATTATTACAGAAGCGGAACAGAAGAGGTTGTAAGTAAGATTTTAACGGAACAGAAATCAAGTGGAATCCAGTGCGATGTTATCATGCTGGCAGATACACCAACATTTGAAATGTTCAAGGCAGAAAATCTTCTTTTAAAATATGATTATCCTGAAGCAGACCAGATGTATGAAGATTTTGTGGATCCGGACCATATGTATTATGGAACTGCAGTAGCATCAACAGGTATCATTTATAACACATCAATGGTTACACAGGCACCGACATCCCTTAGTATCTTTACGGATCCGGCAACAAAGGGAAATTGCGTGATGCCAAGCCCATTATATTCAGGAACGGCAGCATATAATCTTGGTGTTTATACTTCAATGGATAATCTGGGATGGGACTTCTATCAGGCAATGAAGGATAATGAAATGCAGGTTGTCAATGGAAATGGCGGCGTTATTACTGCCGTTGCAAATGGTGAAAAGGCATATGGAATGGTGCTTGACACAGATTCCTTCAAGGCGATTGATAATGGTTCTCCAATTGCGTTTGTATATGCAGAAGAAGGCTGTTCTTCCATCTGTGATCCGATTGCAATCGTAAAGGATACCAAGAATGAAGAGGCTGCCAAGATTTTTGTGGATTTCATGTTATCCAGGGAAGTACGAGAGTTTGCGGCACAGAATTATTATAAGACAGCACCAAGAAAAGATGTTGAGCCTGTAAGCGGAATTTTAAGCATTTCTGAGAGAAAAATCTTATCCGTGGATCCAAAGGAACTTTATTTAACCAAGGAAGAAAGTAAGAAAAAGTTTGATGAAATGTTTAATCAGTAAGGGAAAATAAGAATATGTCTGA
The DNA here is from genome assembly GCA_945938055.1 of uncultured Eubacteriaceae bacterium. Classification (GTDB taxonomy): domain Bacteria; phylum Bacillota; class Clostridia; order Lachnospirales; family Lachnospiraceae; genus MGBC120314. Next base: position 6,464 of record CAMEUH010000108.1, read on the forward strand.
ACATAAAATATATCGGTATGTGAAATACTTTATTGGAATAACGATTGTATTTTTTATATTTCTCTGGCCATTGCTTAGTCTGTTTGGTGAAGCTTTCATTGTAAAGAATGAAGGCTTCACTCTTAGATATTTCATGGAAGTACTTTCAGACCCGGGTTTTGCAAAAGTAATCACAAATACCTTATTCATTAATTGCTGTTCCATGGTATCTGCAGGTATCGTAGGTGTGTTTCTTGCATATATCATGGCATACACGGATATTGCATTTAAAAACATTTTACATAAGTTATTGTTAGTTCCGTTATTTATTCCCTCCTATATTGTAACACTTGCATGGATGCAAATGTGCATGAAAAATGGGCTGTTGTATAAACTGACACATTTTGAATTATATTCTTATGGAGGAATTATTCTCATGTTTACGGTATGCCAGTATCCAATCGTTTATCTGATGTGCTTAAGTCACTTCAGGAGAGTGCCAAGAGAATTGGAACAGGCTGCTGCAGTTTCCGGCTGCAACCGTTTTGAAAGCTTTTTTAAGGTAATTTTGCCAATCACCAGAATTACCATTGTCAATGCAATGCTATTGGTGTTTCTGTCGTGTCTTGATAATTTTGGAATTGTTGCGTTTGTGGGAATTCCGGCAAATATCCGGGTATTAAGTACGGATATTTATAAGACTATTGTTGCAGCAACAAGTGAAAGTTATGGTCTTTCGGCTGTGAAAGGAATCATCCTCTCAGTGATTTCCATCATTATGATGGGTGCAACACAGTTTCTGTCAAGAAATAATAAGGCGGAAAACTGTGAAAAAGAAGATATGGAGCCAAGAATCCTGCTTGGAGGATGGAAATATGTGGCAGCGGGATTTATGGGCTGCTTTATCGGGTTATTTAACATTATACCATTGATGAAACTGATATCCTCCGCATTAACAAAAGCACAAGGGGTTAAATTATCTCCCGAAACAATATGTTTTGATAATTTTGTAAAGGTATTAAGGAACACAAAGTCAATGAATGGAATAAAAAACAGTGTGATTCTGGCAGTACTTGCAGTATTGATTTGTTCCGTTATCGGCATCATGATTTCTTATTTGTCAGAATATAAAAAGGACAAGGTTGTTTCAAAACTTCAGGCAATTGTCACGTTCCCATATTCCATACCCGGGATTATCTTGGGACTTGCCCTGATACTGACTTATGCTAAATCCTTTCATGGAATTACAATTTATGGAACCATTTGGATTTTATTGTTATCGTATGTAATACGTTTTACGGCAGTATCGCTTCGATATGCCAATTCAGCATTTGCCCAGCTTGATTCATCAATGGAAGAAGCGTCACAGATTTGCGGAGCGAATAGTCTTGTAAAATGGAAAAAAGTCATCATACCGTTAAGCATGGGAACCATATCGGCAGGAATGGGACTGGTGCTGATTTACAGCATGATGGAACTGACAACATCAAGTCTGTTATGGTCGGGAGGCTCGGAGACAATCGGCGTTGTAATCTTTAATTTTACGTCTGCC
>CAMEUH010000109.1 GCA_945938055.1 uncultured Eubacteriaceae bacterium
ATTTCGCTTTATCTTCAGGATTAACTCTTTTCCTTCACAATTCATGATGCAGTCTATCAGTTCATTTTTATTGGAAACATTCGCTCCGTTTACAGAAAGAATATTATCCCCCTTACGAATGATATTTTCTGATGGACAGACAGAACGTCCATCCATGGTCATAAAGGTTGCATTATCCACAACAAGAACGCCTTCTGATTTTAAATATACTCCAACCGGCATTCCTCCGGCATATAATTCTTTCTGTTCCACAACATTCAGTGTGATATCTTTATAATAAATCAGGCCGAACAGTTTCAGCTTTACATCATAAGAACCTGGTTCTCCTGTCTTAATGGAAACTGGGCCACTAAAATTAACAGAAGAGATATTTTTCCCTTCACTGACACTTTGGGTATGAATTTCGCCGGTTAACGGCAGCCCGAGATTAAGAATACTTTCCTCATCTTCCTGCAGGACAATTTTGTCCGGGACACGTGAAACAACAGAATAAGCTGTAAATCCAAAGAGACCCAGAAGTCCTGCAATCAGAAAAGTATATAGAAAAATTTTATATTTCACATAGGAACTCATACTATTTCCTCCTTTTCATTTCGTTGGAAATAGTATGTGTCTTTTCCTGTTAGATTGAATTAGAAGTTTTTGTGCGTAGTGCCAAATCTTTCATCTCTCTTGCGTTATTCATGACATTTTCCGTAATGGAAACACCGCCAAGAAGTCTTGCAAGCTCATTAATGCTTTCTTTGGTATTTAATGGATGAATGGTTGTAACCGTACTTCCATTATTTACATGTTTTTCAATAACAAAATGTTCATCCGCCATTGCTGCAATCTGTGGAAGATGGGTAATACAAAGTACCTGATGGGTACGGCTGATTTCGTTTAATTTGACAGAAACCATCTGTGCCGTTCTTCCGCTGATTCCGGTATCAATTTCATCAAAAATCAATGTTTCAATATCATCCTTATCTGCCAGAACCGTTTTGATGGCAAGCATGATTCTGGACAATTCACCACCGGATGCCACTTTGGCCAACGGCTTTAAATCTTCTCCCGGATTCGTACTGATCATAAATTCCAGTTCATCAAACCCTTCTGCCGAAAAGCTTTCTGTCCGTTCCACCTGAATTTGAAAACGCACATCCGGGAAATTCAGTTCCTTCATTGCTTTTTCCATGGAAGCAGAAAGATACGCTGCTGCATCTTTTCGTATTTTCGATAATTCTTCGCATTAGTTTTTCTTTATTTTCTTCATAATTTCGTAAGCGGGTCAGTTTTTCATCCTGTTGCTGATAATATTGTTTGATTTCCCCAATGGAATTTCCGTATTTTTGCTTCAAACGGTTAATAAAACTTAAACGTTCTTCCACATAGGCATACTGCTCTTCATCATATTCCATTTCGGAAAGATAATCGCTGATATCGGAAGTCAGTCCGTTCATCAAATCTTCCACATCACGAACCTGATCCAGAATGCCATTTAATGCAGGATCATATTCCGATGCATAAGAAATATCTTTATAAACCTTACTGATTAACGTAGAAATACTCTCATCCTGCATGCTTAAGATTTCATGTGCATTTTGTATATTTTCTGCAATTTTTCTGGAATTATTATATTTTTTGAACAATGCCTCCAGTTCCAGGTCTTCTCCCTCTTTTAATGAGGCTTCTTCAATTTCTTTTAATTCATATTCCAGATAATCAATCTCCCTGTTTAACTGTTCTGCATCCATGTCATATTCAGAAAGCTGTTCTTTTGTCATACGATACTTATCATATTCCTGTTTCAGGCTTTCCTTAACTTCCAGCTCTTTCTGCCCGGCATAACGGTCAATCATGGCAAGATAATTCTTCTTATACAGCAGGGACTGATGTTCATGCTGTCCATGAATATCAATTAAAAGTGCTGCTATTTCCCGCACTTCACCCAGTGTTTTTGTTTCACCATTTACCTTAAGGATTGTCCGGTTTGGAAGAATTTTTCTGGAAATAATAACAATTCCTTCCTCCAGTTCCACCACATCAAGCTGTTTTAACTGATGGATTTTTTCCGGAGAACATACTTTAAAAGTCAGTTCACATAATGCATATTCTGCTCCCTTCCGGATGAAATCACCATTGACTTTTCCTCCAAGGGCAACATTAATAGAACCGATAAGTATTGATTTACCGGCTCCCGTTTCACCTGTCAGTATATTCAGGCCATTTTCAAAATTAATATCTGCCTCTTCAATCAGAGCAAGATTTTTTACGTGTAAATTGATCAGCATTGTTTCACCTTACATAGAAAAAACCATATCGTAAATTTTATGAAAAGCACTTAAGCATGCTTTACAATCTTGTTAATGGAATTCATGACAGCCCTGGCATCCTCTGTTGTCTTGACCGCACACATAATCGTATCATCTCCTGCGATAGAACCGATGATTCCACTCATTTTCATGGCGTCAATTGCTGCTGCCACCGCCATTGCCATGCCAGAAACCGTTTTGACAACCAAAAGCCCCGGTGCCGTATCCATACTAACAAAACCATCCTTTAAGACACGGATGTATTTTTCATTTAATACCTCCGTATTATGGCTCTGATACGTGTATTTCTGCTTTCCGCCTTCATAAGAAATCTTTGTAAGCTTTAAATCACGGATATCACGGGAAATTGTGGACTGGGTAACATCACAGCCAAGTTCATTCAGCCGGTAAACCAGTTCATCCTGTGTCTCAATGTTATATTTTCCAATTAATTCAATAATCTTGGCATGTCTGGAAGTTTTTTTCATGAATTCACCCTGCTTAATTATTATTCATCTTTTTGCCAATCAGCTGAAGGAAACTCAGCTTATTGGTCTTAATAAAATCTGCCTTGGAATCGGACCGTTTAATGATAATCCGGTCACCGGTTACCATCTTGCAGAATAACTCACCATCAAAGGACGCAACACGTTCCTCTTTTAATCCTTTATTGTCACTCATGACAATTTCTATGGTATCATCCTTACTCAGGATAATACTTCTCTTATTCAGCGTATGCGGACAGATTGGTGTAATCATCATGATTTCTGCATTTGGCTGCACAATTGGTCCGCCAGCGGAAAGACTGTATGCCGTGGAGCCTGTTGCCGTTGCAATAATCACTCCGTCTGCAGAATAAGCATTCAGGAATTCTCCATTTACATAAACATCAAAGTCAATGACTTTTAAGGTTCCGCAACGGTTAATGACAATATCATTTAAGGCAGTGTTGTCATAAATCATTTCCCCATTCCGGTAAACAGTTCCGTGAAGCATCATCCGGCTGTCCAGCTCATAATCATTTTTAATGATGGCAGATAATGCATCATAAATATTATCCTTATCCACATCCGTCAAAAAGCCCAGCGTGCCAATATTCACCCCAAGCATCGGAATATTCTTTTTGTTTAAATCCCTGGATGCCTGAATCAGGGTTCCATCGCCTCCCAGAACAATAATGCAGTCTACATCCTCCGGAATTTTATCCGCATTGGTATAACGATATCGTGTATACTTCAAATCCTCATTAATATCCTGACAGAGACACTCCATGCCCATGCCCTTTAAATAATTCACAATTTCATATGTAAAAGAAAAATCAGGGTCTTTTACTTTGTTTGTCACAACATAAAATTTACGCATACTCATACCCTTATGACTCCTTGTACTTTTTTATCGTACTTCTTTCATTCTACAATACTTCATGAGCTTTTTCAACAATTTCGTGAAGTTCAAATGGAACATTGTCCCGTATGATAGCATCCACATGATTCTGTAAATGAAGCAGATATTCAATATTTCCTTCCGGTCCTTTGATTGGTGAAAATTCCAGATTCAGTAACTCAAAGCCAATGGATATCGCATAGTCAGAGACCATCTGTATGACCTCTTCATGTACCGTTTTATCCCTTACAACGCCTTTCTTTCCAACCTTTTCCCTGCCAGCCTCAAACTGCGGTTTAATCAGACAGGCAATCTGTCCATCCGGCGTCAGAAGATTTTTGACCGGTAAAAGGACTTTCGTCAGGGAAATAAAGGAAACATCAATGCTTGCAAATTCAACAGGTTCTTCAATTTCATCCGGTGTCACATAACGAATATTCGTTTTTTCCATACAGACAACACGTTCATCCTGACGCAGCTTCCACGCCAGCTGTCCATGTCCCACATCAACAGAATACACCTTAACAGCACCATTTTGCAGCATACAGTCGGTAAAGCCTCCTGTAGAAGCTCCCACGTCCATACAGACCTTTCCGGCAAGCGTAATGTCGAAATTTTCCATCGCTTTTTCAAGCTTTAAACCGCCCCTGCTTACATACTTTAAAGACGATCCCTTTACCACAATGAGTGCTTTCTCATCAAACATTGTTCCTGCCTTATCTTCTTTCTGCCCGTTCACATACACATTGCCAGACATGATAATTGCCTTGGCCTTTTCCCTGGAAGGTGCCAGTCCTTGATTAACCAGCAATACATCTAATCTTTCTTTCATGTTCTAATCCTTTACTGCACGGAAAGCTTCCGAATCATTTCTATCACAGTATCCTTATCAATACAGGTTTCTTTTCTAAGTATTTCCACGCTTCCATGCTCTACATAATCATCCGGAAGCGCAACGTTGATTACTTTTATGTCATAGCCCCTGTCATTTACATAACGAAGCACGGCATCCCCATATCCGCCATTGCGGACATTTTCCTCCATGGTAATCAGTGTTTTATGATTCTGCACCAGTCTGTCAATCATTTCTGTGTCAATCGGTTTGACAAACCGTGCATTAACCACAGAAACCGAAATTCCTTCCTTTGCCAGGGTATCGCTGATTTCCAGTGCACTCTGGACCATGTTTCCGACTGCAAGTAATGCAGTTTGGGATTTGGGTCTTAACATTTCACTTTTTCCAAATACCACCGGCGCAACACACTCATTGACGCACAGTTCACATTTTCCTCGTGGATATCGAAGTGCCATCGGGCACTCAGACCTTAAGGAAAACTCCAGCATTGCCTTTAGTTCTTCTCCATTCTTCGGTGCCATGACCGTCATGTTCGGAATGCAGCTAAGATAGGATAAATCAAAAATTCCCTGATGTGTTTCCCCATCACTTCCTACAAGACCTGCCCTGTCAATGGCAAAAACTACCGGAAGCTTCTGGATGCAGACATCATGAAGAATCTGGTCATATGCGCGCTGTAAAAAAGAGGAATAAATTGCCACAACTGGTTTCATTCCGCCAGCAGCAAGTCCTGCCGCAAAGGTCACCGCATGTTCTTCTGCAATTCCCACATCAAAAAAGCGGTCCGGATAGTTTTTGGCAAAATCAGAGAGTCCGGTTCCATCCGGCATGGCAGCAGAAATTGCTACAATTTTACTGTCATTCTTTGCCATTTCCAGCATTTTTTCCGAAAAAGCCTTCGTAAAGCTCTTGCAATCCGGCTTTTTCAAATCCTTACCGGTCTTCACATTAAACGGATTCACACCATGATAATTTCCGGGATTCTTTTCCGCAAATTTATATCCTTTTCCCTTTTTGGTAATAACATGTACCAAAACACCATGTTTTACCTTTTTTGCCGTCTTAAATGCCTTCATGAGCCGTGGAATGTCATGACCATCTATCGGACCAAGATAGGTAATCCCCATGTCTTCATAATTCATTCCCGGAATAAAGAAATGCTTAATATTGCTTTTTGTCTTTTTAATTTTTTTAATGACCGTGTCGCCAACTCCCGGTATCTGTGCCAGCCTGTCTTTCACATTTTCCTTAATATCATTATACTTTTCATCCGTACGGATTTCATTCAGCATGGTAGAAATACCGCCCACGTTTTTTGAAATGGACATATTATTATCATTTAGGACTATGATAAAATTGGATTTCAAATTGGACGCATTATTGAGTGCTTCCAAAGCCATTCCTCCGGTCAGGGCACCATCTCCGATTACGGATACCACACTATAATCTTCATGATTTAAATCCCTTGCACGAACATAACCAAGTCCTGCTGAAATGGAGGTGGAACTATGTCCTGTATCAAATGCATCCGAATCGCTTTCCCGGCGTTTTGGAAATCCACTCATCCCACCGAACTTCCGCAATTCATCAAAACCGGTTTTTCTCCCGGTCAGAATTTTATGGGTATAGGACTGATGTCCCACATCCCAGATAATCTTATCCTTGGGAAGGTCAAATGACAAATGTATTGCCATCGTTAACTCAACCACCCCCAGATTGGATGCCAGATGACCGCCTGTTTTACTAATTTTTTCGATTAGGAACTGTCGTATTTCTCCTGCCAGTTCCTCATATTGGGAAGGGTCTACCTTCTTAATGTCCCCCGGCATGTTAATTGTATCAAGAATCATGTTACACTTATTGGACTCCCATCATCTTCATTATTTATTCCTGTGAATCAGCATGACTAACAGGTTTTCAAAAAACTCCGTATTGCAGACTGCCTGGCTATTTTTAAGATTAGAAAGAAGCAGCATTGCTTCCTTGGTATACCCTTCCACGTCCTCCTGTGCCTGTTTCATTCCGTGCAGGGATACATAGGTTGTCTTACGATTCTTTTCATCACTTAAAACGGGTTTTCCTAATACCTTTTCATCCCCCACAACATCCAGAATATCATCCTGAATCTGAAATGCCAGTCCAACCTTGCTTCCAATCTGCTCCATTACCAGTACCTTTGTTTCATCTGCTCCGGCAAGCGTTGCACCAATCATGAGAGAAGCCTCCAGAAGAGCTCCTGTCTTCAACCGGAAAATAAAATCCAGCATATCCTGTTCAACCGGTTTCCCTTCATTCATAACATCAACCGTCTGACCGCCAATCATCCCGTAGATTCCGGCTTTTTTCATGAAAATACGGAGTGCTTTCGACACTCTTTGGCACATTTCCTCCGAATCTGCCATGTCAAAGGCTCTGGCAGCTGTTTCATAGGCATAATTCAATAATGCATCACCTGCCAGAATTCCTACAGCTTCCCCATAAACCACGTGAGTTGTTTTTCTTCCACGCCGATATTCATCATTATCCATTGCCGGAAGGTCATCATGAACCAGTGAATAGGTATGCAGCATTTCCATTCCAGCCATGAACGGTTCCACCAGCTTTGACACCCCGCCAAACATACGAAAAGATTCCTGCATTGGAATTGGACGGATTCTCTTTCCGCCGGCTTTCACACTATATTCCATGGCTTCCATGATTATTTTCTGAAAATTTTCCTTTGCAGGAAGATATTCATCCAATATCTCTTCCACCCTTAAAACCTCATTTTGCAGCTGTTCTTTAAAGTCCATTGTCATCACCGTTTTCATTTAAAATTATAATCTGCTTTTCTACCTTGTCCAGCTGAGAATTACATTTTTTCACTAATTTGATTCCTTCATGATATAATTGAAAAGATTCTTCCAGGGAAAGTTCTCCTTCTTCCATGGATTGAATAATGGTTTCAATTTTATCAAAAGTCTCCTCAAGACCTGCCTGTTTTGCCATGGTCTCCTCCTTCCGTCAGCATGTTTCCAATCTGTTTGCCGGTTACAGCCGCTTTCAGAACACCATCCTTAAGGGTAACCTTCAGTTCGTCACCTTTTTCTATGGCGTCGATGCTTTTTACGGCATTTCCATGTTTATCTTCCACAAACGCATAGCCGGCAGCAATTCGTTTTAACGGAGAAACTCCATCCAGCCTTCCACTCAGAAGCAACAGACGGTTTCTCTTTTTTTCCATGATATCAAAAATCGCCCTGTTAAGGCGTTCTTCCTGTGCATTTACCGTTAATCTCCGTTCATGAAGCACATGAACCGGATTCAGGTATTTAAAGGACTGTCCATAAGAACTTAGTTGTTCCCGCATCCTTTGTATTTTATTCTTCATACACTGATTCAGTCTTGCATGATCGTCAGAAAGGAGCTTTAAAAAGCC
>CAMEUH010000110.1 GCA_945938055.1 uncultured Eubacteriaceae bacterium
GTCGCCATTCTTGTAAAAACCGCTCATACAGCCATACGCCCCACCCTTCACACGAATGTTAATCCAAAGATAATCATATCCGAAAATCGTCTTTAAAATCTTAAGTGCCCCGGTATACTCATAACCTTCCTTTAAGAAATTACCACATCTTGCCACATAATTTACCTGTGAAGAGGTCATGTATCCTTCTTTTACTTTTTTCGGCACAAATTCCCTAGGCATTTTTTCCGTTTCTTCTTCATTTAAAGCATTCACAAAAGTCTCAAATTCCGGAAGAAATGCCTCATATCCCGCATCATCCATTGTCACGCTGACCGTCAGATTCTTTTTGTTAAAAATCAGTCTGGATAGTTCCTTTAAAGAATCATGAATTTCTTCTTTTCTTTCCTCAAAATGCTCTTCCAGTTCCTCAATAAATTTGTAATGGTCAATGCCCGACATCAGATTGCTATAATAAACCGATGGAGAAAACTGCGCCATGGTCTGACTGATTGCCGCCACATGTCCGGAACCGCTGATTCGTGACTGCAGCCTTGACTTCATTTCCCCAATAATCTCTTTCATTCGCTTATCATCATCAAAATGAGAGGTATATATGATTTCTGTCATGGTATTCAGCACAAATCCAATTTTTTCGTATAAGGCTTTTGCCTTTACCTCATAACGGATTTCATATTCCGACACATTTTTATCATTTGTATACACATTAGAGCCAGTTACCAGTCCACCGCAGTTTCTGTTAATCTCATTAAATAAATCACCATATTCATGAGAATCCGTATCCACATAACAAAGGACATTGCGCAAAAGTCCCATATAAGGCATCAGTCTTTCCGGAACCTTTTCACAGTTAAAGCTCATGTTCAGATAAGCAATCCCGCTGGTAAAAAGATTACTATGGATAATATCCACTCCAAAGGCCTCCTTCTGGTCAATATAGAGCTTTGGCGCATCCTTTCCGATATCCTCCCGGCGAAGCATCGGAATCGTAAGAAGCTCTGCCTCTGTTGATGGCTCATCCTGATATTCCTTTAAATGCCTTGTATCAAAAACAATTTTTGCAATCTCTTCCTTTGTCAGGGACTGCTTATATTTTTCAAGAAGTTTTCTTGTTTCTTCGTCTTTTTTTGCCGTCAGGTTCATGACCGGTACCATCGTAATGGATGCCGCATGTGTATTTTCAATCAGATATTTCTTGATGAGTCCTTCAAAATATCCAGACTTTACATTTTCCTTCAGATAAGCAAACGTATCATTTGCCTCAATGTGAATAAACGGCGTCATGTCATCATAAAGCCAGCTGTCCAGTGCCTGCAGACCGTACATTAATCCCTTCGGATAAGAGCCAAAATCTGCTTCACGGTATTTAAACTCATAATAATTAATTCCGGCTAAAAATGCTTTTTCATCAATTCCCTCTGCCACGATATTGTTCAGGCAGTCCATGATAATCTTTAAAAACTCATCCTTTTTCTTTTCATCCGAGTTTCTTGCAATAATGGAAAACATCGGCTGATAAATGGAATTCTCGTAAGCACTATATACATCTGTTCCAATTCCTGCGTCAATCAATGCTTTCTTCAAAGGTGCTCCCGGTGCAGAAATCAGCGCATAATCAATAATCTGAAATGCCATGTAAAGCTTCGGATCCAATACATTCCCAACGACCACGTTATAAGAAAGGTAGGCATTTTCTTCCACGCCTTCCTCTTCTGTCACGGCATACTCCCTGACTACATCTACCGGAGCGTCAAAAGCAGCCTGCTCCCGGATTGCAGAATCAATCTCTTTTTCATCATATTCACAAAGATATTCCTCATCCAGATAAGCAAGAAACTTTTCCATATCCATATCACCATATACATAAATATAGCTATTGGATGGATGATAATATTTCTCATGGAATTCCAGAAATTCTTCATAAGTCAGTTCCGGAATGCGTTCCGGATTACCGCCGGATTCATTTCCATACTCATTATCCGGAAATAACGTCTGAAACGTGTAACTGGATAATAAATCATCCGGATCCGAAAAAGCACCCTTCATCTCATTATAAACCACGCCATTATAAGTAATTGGGGAATTCTCATCCTCCATTTCATAATGCCAGCCTTCCTGACGGAAAATTTCTTCCCTGCTATAAATATTCGGATGAAATACCGCATCCAGATATACATCCACAATATTCATAAAATCCACATCATTGCAGCTTGCCACAGGATAAACTGTCTTGTCCGGATATGTCATTGCATTTAAAAAGGTATTTAAAGAACCCTTGCAAAGTTCCACAAACGGATCCTTTGCCGGATATTTTACAGAACCGCATAACACGGAATGTTCCAGAATATGTGGAAGTCCCGTGTCATTATATGGCGGTGTACGAAAACCGATATTAAAGACTTTATTCTCATCATCATTGGATAATAAAACGACCCTTGCGCCGCTTTTCTTATGCCTTAAAATGTACCCTTCTGAATTCAGGTCATCAATTTTTCTTTCCATGAGCACTTCATAATTCTTATTTCTAATTGCCATTACATAATCTCCCATTTTACACCAGACAGAACTTCTCCCTGTCTGGAATGATATTTATTATGTATTATGCACCAAAATAGAAAGAATATCAAGCCGAAGTGCAAAACTACTCTTCTACAACCACCTCTGAAAAGAACATCACTTCCTCCATGGCATTTCCCGCCTTTTCCTCTCCAAGAGTATCGATACTGCAAAGCAGTCCCACTCTGTATGCACCCGGAACCAGATCTGGAAACCACTCTCTTTTCGATAATATTTCCACGGATTTTCCAGCCGGCAGCGGATCTTTCATTCCACAGACACCAATGGTACATTTCATGGAATCCCATTCACCATTCTCATTCTGTTTCCAGAAATAAATCATGTGCAAATAACTCATATCCTCGTTTTCCGTCAGATTCGTAACCGTAAAGTTCCATTCCTCTTGAGACAGCTGTAATTTTCCATTTTTTCCGTCATGGGTAATCTTAATCATGGAAGTTTCCTGATTATCCTGATTCGATGCCGTTTCACGAGGAAGGAACACCATGTAACGATTTCCTTCCCTCACATAAATAACATCCTTTTCATTGGAAAAATAAACCTCCTGTCCGTCTTCCAGCCGCGCGCCTTCAAAATTTTCATCCGGTTCACTCAAATGATCAACCTTTTCAATTACTCCAACATTTTCATACTCATCCGATAATTCCCCATATGCCGCAGTAAAATAGTAAATCTTATCCTGATACATCATCTGTGGCTGCTGCACTTCCCCTTCCGGATATCCGGTCGGCGTCTCCTTTCCTTCCTCTATTTTCTGCTGCTCTGTCACTTCCTGTGTTTCTTTTGTTGTCTTTGTTTCCTGCATTTTCTGATTCTTCCCACACGCCGCCAGCATACCAGCAATCACCAGCATCACAATCCCCCTGATCATTTTCATCGAAACTTGCCTGCTATCTTTCTTCATTTTCTTCCCTCCATCCCTTTTTTATTTTAATTTTCCTTTTACCCTTCATAATAAAAGTATCCTAAAATATTCCATCTGTTGCACCCATATGTTTTATTTCCGTTTTTATAAAAAACAGAATGTCCGGAGCAGGAGCGGTATGCTATGCGTCCTTGCTATCCCCAAGCGGTATGTTTGTGAAGAATTGTAAGTTTTTCTTGTACAATACCAGAATATCCAGAGACAATCCGCCAGGACGGCGGATTGAGCTTGCTCTTGCCCATGGATGGGCAATTGCAAGCATTCTCGTCACTAATCAATACCCGAAATGTATTGTACCAGAAAAACACAATTCGTAACTCACATACCACTTGGGGATAGCAAGGACGCACAGCATGCCACTCCTGCCCCGGACATCCGTCCCTTTCACACAATTCCCCACCTGAATGCACAAATTTTTCTATTTCGTATTTTTTATGATATTCGACAATGGCTTATAAATCAGCAGTGTCACCACCACACTTACCATTGCCTTTACGAAGGTAAACGGCACATTAAAAATCACAAGTGCCTTAAGAAGCGTATCTGCCGCCGGAAGAATTGCCGTATACATTCCTACAATAACCTCCATCGGCATCGCAATCTTATCATATAACGGATATATAATGAAATAGTTTGAAAAAACACTGACTACTGCCATTATCACAGCACCTGTCAAAAGTGCTGCCACTGCTCTTTTTTTCGTTTTATGCTTCTGATATATCAGTCCTGCCGGTACCACAAATGCCACACCCAGGATGAAATTCGACAGTTCACCCACCCACATGGTGTGGGAAATCAGAAGATGCAGGATATTTTTTACCAGACATACAAAAAAGCCTGCCAAAGGTCCCATGGAAAGTGCTGCAATGACTGCCGGAAGTTCCGAAAAATCCATGGATAAAAAGCTTGGTACAATCGGTATCTTAAAACTGAATACATACAGTACCCATGATACCGCAATTAACATTGCCGTTGCTGTCAGTTCTCTTGTGCTTAGTTTTCTCATATAATTTTCCTCCAATCAATTTATGCCTGCAAAAGCATGAAAAAAGCCCTGTCGATTCCAGGAATCCACAGGGCATGATTGTTTATCCAGCTTCCGCACGCTAATGCAGCAAAAATGTCTTAACATTTTCGCCATACATGCTTGTTCTTCTTTCATCCAGACTATACTGTCGGTTTGAGATTCGCACTCAATCAGCCCATGCCATAAGCAATAAAAGCACGGGGTCGCGGACTTCACTTTCGCATCACCGCCGGTCGAGAATTGGAATGCATACCATCCCATCAAATCCATGATAGGATTCCGGTACATCCCTCACTCTGCCCTGAAGGTTGGAGTTTTACTCACTCTTCTTATTCAATTGTCAGGAACTAATTGGGTCCCCTGTTATCGATAACGAAACTTATCATAACATACACCCGTATTAGTTGTCAATTCCTTCCTCGGTAAACATCCGTCCCAAACCTTATTCTACCTTAAATTCACGGATGGTCTGAATCAGATGACCGGCATTGGAGGACAATTCTGTAGCTTCATCATTTAATTCCTCTACTGCAGAAAGCTGACGCTCTGCCGTAGCTGTTACCTCTTCTACCGACGCTGCTGTTTCTTCTGATACTGCCGAAATACTTTGTATGGAAAATAGCGTGGCATTCTTAGCCGTATCAATATCCTCCATACCATTCTTGATACTGCCAAGATTATTTGCAAGACTTCCTACCTGCATTTCAATCTCATTAAAGACTTCCACGGTTCTGTTTAAGGATTCACCCTGGGATGCAACAATCTCTTCTGCCTTCTTTGCCACATTAACAGTTTCCCTGGTCTTATGCTCAATATCATCAACAATATATTTAATCTGGTTCGCTGACTCCGCAGACTGGTCGGCAAGCTTACGAATCTCATCTGCAACCACTGCAAATCCTCTTCCTGCCTCACCTGCTCTTGCCGCCTCAATGGACGCATTTAAGGATAAGAGACTTGTCTGGTCTGCGATTTCATTAATTGCCGCAATAATACTGCTGATTTTTCTTGAAGCTTCTTCCATGGATTCAATCCCATCAATGATATCTTTGGTAACCGTTACAGTATCCTGTGCTTTTGCATTCAACTCATCAATGGATGTTAATCCATCCCGCACAACATTTTTCGCATCTTCAGCAATCTGTGCAATCGTCTCCGCATTTTCCGCAACCAGATTAATCTTCTCAGCCAGAACATCCATCTGCTTCATGCAATCTTCTGAATCGGACGCCTGCTGGATAATTCCCTGTTCAATTCCGGTAATTGCATCCGTTATGTTTCTGGTTGCATCCAACAATACCTGTGCATTATTCGTGACAATTTCCGCTGAACCACTTACATCCTTTGAAATATCGGCAGAATTTTCAATCATGTCCTTCGTCCTGCCAATCATGTTATTAATACTTCCCGCAAGAACACGGAACTCATCTTTTCTGCGCACCTTAACATATGTTGTTAAATCACCCTCGGCAACTGCCTCCAGTTTCTTCATGATAACATGAATGGATGTATCAATTCCCAGGGAAAGAACTCCGCCGATTGCCATTGCAATGATAAATGCAATAATCACCACAATAATGGTTGTTACCAGAATTCCGGAAGCCTGTGAAGTAATGACTGCCTTTGGCACAAGGGCGCATACGGAAAATCCAGATTCCAGTTTTGCATAGATGAACAATTCATCTCCACCCTTAACATATGTATATCCTTCCATGTTCTCCGTATCCAGAAGCATATCCTCAAAAAACTGCTCTCCGGTAAAATACGTCGTCTCTTCACTGGAATTATTAATTTCTCCGCCATCCGGAGTAATCAAAGCCACAATGCTGCCCTCACCAACATCCAAATCACTGACAGGCTGAAATACCATGTCCTTATTAATGTCCAGTACCAGATATCCTACCGCCTTGGTGGAATTGGAATAAAACTGCCTTTCCAAGGTTACACCATACGGAGCCTTTAAAAGGGTATCCAGATATTCCCTTTCAGATGCCCACAGAAGCTTATTTTCATCTATCCTTTTGGCTTCATCCGTCACGGAAAAATCATCATAAATCGTCGAACTGTTAATTGTTGAAGTGCAGATTGGCTTACCATAATTACAGATAATATACACATTATCAATGGCCTCATTACTGATGGTAATGGACTGATAATATTTATTTGCCGTATTATATGCTTCACTTTCCGCCGCAATGTCTGCTTTATACATTTTTGAATAATAATCCTTGGCAGACGTATAGCTAATCATTTCCTTACTGACAGACTCAATGTTCTTAAACATCAGATTATAATAATCCGCAGTCTTAATGATGGTAGAAAGTGTCGCCTCCTCATAATTCTTAATAATCGCCTTGGATGCAGTCTGATAAGAAACCACACCAAGTACAATAATCAAAACTAAAGGAATGATAAATCCTCCAATCAGTTTAAACTTGATGCTGTTAATCTTATTGAGTTTAAATTCATTCTTGGCTTCCAGAACATCCTTCTTTAATTCAACTGCTTCACCAACAACTTCTCCTACTGCCTCTTCTACCTTTTTATGTCTTTCACGCACCCGTTTTGGAAGCAGTTCTTTTCCTTTCCCGGATACGGTTTTCCAAGCTTTCCGGGTACCGTTCTGAACCTTTCCCCAGATTTCCCGTATCTTTATCTTTTTCGGGGCAGACTTCTTTTCCTGTAAATTTTCTTCTCTGTTATCCAACTGTACACATCCCCTTTACCATTTTTTGCTTGTCTTTATTCTATCACAAAAACACTTGTTTCTTCAACCAAAAAAGGTGTTAAAATGCCAATGTTTTTTGGCATTTTAACACCTTTTACAGATTTTTTATTCTTTTTCTTCTTCCGTCACATGAATGGATAATTCCTTCAGCTGCTTATCATCCACATAGTTTGGTGCGTCCGTCAAAAGACAGGATGCATCCTTAACCTTCGGGAACGCAATAACATCACGGATCGTATCAGCCTTTGCCATGAGCATTACAAGACGGTCCAGTCCGTATGCCAGTCCTGCATGAGGCGGAACTCCGTATTTGAACGCATTCAGAAGGAATCCGAACTGCTCGTAGGCAGCTTCTTTGGTGAAGCCAAGAGCTTCAAACATTTTCTCCTGAATATGATTCTGATGGATTCTGACACTGCCGCCGCCAATCTCATTTCCATTCAGAACGATATCATATGCTTTTGCACGCACCTTGCCGGGATCTGTATCAAGAAGCGGAAGATCCTCTTCCATCAGCATGGTAAATGGATGGTGCATTGCCGTAAAACGGTTCTCTTCTTCATTCCACTCAAGAAGCGGGAATTCTGTCACCCATACAAAACGATACTCATTTTTATCCAGAAGATCCATCTGCTTTGCCAGTTCCACACGAAGTGCTCCAAGGACATC
>CAMEUH010000111.1 GCA_945938055.1 uncultured Eubacteriaceae bacterium
TAAAAAGGAAAAAAATATGATGCAGGAGCTTGTTCGTGCAAACGAAGCAAAGAGCCAGTTCATTGCTAATCTGTCTCATGAAATCCGTACGCCAATCAATGGAATTCTTGGTATGAATAGCATGCTTTTAAAAGAATGTATGGATGAGAATTTAAGGGAATATGCAAAAAATATCCAGAGCGCAGGGCAATCACTGCTTTCTATTATCAATGATATTCTGGATATATCTAAGATTGAGTCCGGAAAACTGGAAATTATTCCGATAAAGTATCAATTGTTTTCCATATTAAATGACTGTTATAACTTAACAAAAGTAAAAATGGAAAATAAGCCGGTTGAATTTGTAATACAGATTAATGAAAATCTTCCTTCCTGGTTATATGGGGATGAAGTTCGGATTAGACAGATTATCAACAATTTCCTGTCTAATGCCGTGAAATATACGAAAGAGGGAAAAGTTACATTTTGTCTGGATTACGAAGAAGTCTCGAAAGAACAGATTGTGCTTGTCATCTCCGTTTCTGATACAGGAATTGGAATTAAGGAAGAAGATTTAGGAAAGCTTTTTGAATCATTTACCCGGATAGAAGAAAAACGCAATCGTAATATTGAAGGAACAGGTCTGGGGCTGAACCTTACGAAAAGTCTGGTAGATTTAATGGGTGGGGAGATTTCCGTGGATAGTACTTACGGAAAAGGATCCTGCTTTACTGCCAGAATACCACAGAAAATAGTAGATGCTAAGCCAATGGGGGATTTTAGCAAACGTTATCGACAATATCTGAAGACGTCAGATGACAAAACGCTTTCTTTTTTGGCACCGGAGGCAAAGATTCTTATTGTGGATGATGTGGAGATGAATCTAAAGGTAGCAGAAGGTCTTCTGAAAGAAACAAAAATACAGATTGATACAGCTGTTAGTGGCAGGGAATGTCTGGCATTTGTCAAATTAAAGCAGTATGATGTGATCTTTTTGGATCATATGATGCCGGAAATGGATGGTATTGAAACGCTGCAGAACATGAAGGCGCTTGCGGACAACCGGAATAAGGACACACCGGTTATCATGCTGACAGCAAATGCTATCGTGGGAGCAAAAGAAGAATATATGAAGGAGGGCTTTACGGACTATCTGACAAAGCCAATTCAGGAGACGGCATTATTGGAGATGCTTCTTAAGTATCTGCCAGGAGAACTTATTTGCAGAAATGACGAAGTAAAGAATTCGAAAGATATGGAGCAGGAAGAACCAAAAGAGCACAAGGATGAGTCAGAAACAGGACAGATGCAGAAGCTTTTAAAACTGGAAGGTCTGGATGTGAAGACTGGACTGTCATACTGCATGAATGAGGAAGATTTTTATGTGGAAATGCTGAAAGAATATTTGAAAGCAGATAAAGTGTCAAAGCTAAATCAATTCTTTGCTGAGGAGGATTGGAATAATTATGGAACCCTTGTGCATGCACTAAAGAGCACTTCTCTTACAATAGGTGCAGTTCATTTGTCTGAGGAGGCAAAAGCACTGGAAATGGCAGCAAAAGAAGGAGATGAAAATTATATCCGGTCACATCATAAAGAGGCATTGGAAGAATACATAGGACTGACAGACAGACTGAAAGAGATACTGTAAGAAATGCACCTCAAATGTTAGACAATCTGACATCTGGGGTGCATTTTATTTCTTACTCTTTTTTTACAACATAAAAATTCTCCATTGCAGAGAGCATTGCAAAATGGCGGATAATGAAATTTAATCAATCTCAACGATAAATTTCCCATCTTTATATTTCAATACCGCACAAAGTCCATGCATATCCAGGATATTTTTTGTGATTGTCAGTCCAAGACCACTTCCCTGGCGATTGGAACGGCTTCCATTCCCCTTTACAAAAGCCTCCCATAATTGTTCCATGTTTTCTGGTATTTCTTCCGATGAATCATTTGTTATGGTGAAATTCTTCTGGGTTCCGGTAATATGGACTTCGCCATTGCTTTTCGTATATTTGACGGAGTTCGATATTAAGTTGTCCAGTGCACGCGAAATTTCTTTGACATCCGCATCAATGGTGTAACTTCCGGTTATTGTGACAGTAATCTTTTTTTCATCAATGATGGCAGTATAGTTTTCCATAATTGATTTGGAAAGCGCACATAAATCAACGGGTTCTTTTTTTAGAAGAGTTTCCCTGCGTTCTGATTTCGATAATTCCAGTGTGTCTGCGATAATTGTATTCATGTAGCTGACATTATCAATGATTGCATCAACATAGTATTCACGTTTTTCCGTATGAACATTCTCTTTCAGATTTTCAGCATAACCGCCCATTGCCATTAATGGGCTTTTAAGGTCGTGGGCAAGATTGTTAATCAGGTTGATGCGGTAATCCTCTGTCATGTAAAAGTATTTATTTTTATTGTTGGTTAAGGTGGAAAGAATCCAGACCACAACCAGCATGATGATAAGATAAATGGTTATCAGAATGGTAAAATTAATGGAATTCAGTTTCCAAAGGCTGCATTTGTGCTCATAGTAAGAGAGCAGTTCATATTGATGACCGGTTGAATCGGTAAAGGAAGCAAGCTGTGAGTAATAATATTTTTGATTTCCGGCCAAACCATATTGACTGGATGCACTGGAAGTAGCCAGCTGTTTTGCTGACTCGAAAGAAGTTAGTTCATTTCCACTAATTATAAGGAGATTACGCTTTTCTTCTTCTATTTGTATGTAGGTGTATCCGTTGGTATTATCCGGTGTCAAGTCTATTATGTTTTCCTCTAATATGGTGGAATTTTCCAGATTGGAATATGAAGCTGAGTAAACCGTTGCTTTTATTTTTCCGGGAATAAATTTGTGGTCCTTAATGTAGGCATCAACAACAGAGTATTGTGTATAGACGTAATTCCCAAATCTTGTATAGAAATAATGGATATTTTCGGGACAAAATTTCATAAAATACTCTTTCCAATCTAAGGTATCGCAATAATACAAGGCGTATTCCCCCTTTATGGCATCGGTAATAAGAAAACCTTTAAAGGTTGAATCAAGGATGTATTCTCCGGTTTCACAGTCTTTAATGGCAATATAGGAATTGATGGAATGATCCTGGCAGTATGCGGCACAATAACAGAGGTTATATGCAATGCTACTGGTTTTATCGCTTAATGGACTTTCTGCAATTTGTTTCCGTACGAGGGCGGAGACTTTAGAAAAATCATCATTTCGTTCCCTGTAAAATAAAAGTTCCTGATATTTGAAACAAACCAATATACTAAGTGTGCTTAGAAACAAGACGATAACAATGCCGATTAGAAGATTTTTAATAAAAATTTCCGGAAAGGTTTTTCTTTTTTGATAAGATTTCGTGTCTTCTCTTCGTTTTAATTTCATATGACAGTTCCTCCTAAAACTTGAATTAATCCGTAATTTTATAACCTTTGGAAATTACGGTTTTAATCTGGTTCCCTGCAGGACCTAATGCTTTTCTCAGCTTTTTTATGTGATTATCAACAACACGGTCAACAATGTCGTCGTCCTTCCAGAGATTCGTAATGAGCGTTTCTCTGCTTATCACCCAGTTTTTATGCACAATCAGGTAGTCTAAGAGGGCAAATTCTTTCGGAGCAAGATAAATGGACTGTCCATCTGCAAAAACTTCGAGAGTACGTTTGTTAATACGGATTTTTCCACAGACAACGGAGTCATTTACAACGGTACCCCTGGAGCGATTTAAAAGTGCATTGACTTTGGCATGCAATCTGGCAAGGGAAAATGGTTTTCCGATATAATCGTCACATCCTAATTCATATCCATACAAAACATCTTCTTCCCTGGTGCGTGCGGTCAGAAAAAGAATCGGTACATCGGAGTTCTTTCTGATTTCACGGCAGATTGTAAATCCATCAATGTGAGGAAGCATTACATCCAGCATGACCAGATCAAATTCGTAATTTTTGATGTATTCCAGACCGGAAAAGCCATCAATGGCACTTGTTATTTCAAACTCATCGCTTTTGGATGAAAAATAGTCTTCTATTATTTCGCGTATTTGGAAATCATCTTCTACTAAAAGTAATCTGTTCATGTGGGAGCCTTTCTTTTTTAGGATTATTATACCGGCAGGATGTATCCTTGATATATCCATTTACATTCCCAAAGTATTTGCAAACTTTACCAAAATATTATAACATAGGATTAGGTTAGGAAAAAGATTTTGCCATGGGAGAGCAGATATTATGGAAGATTTTAAGGAACAGTATACAAAGGAATTGATTCATCAGGAAATCAAATCTAATAAGCATACGTTAAAAGGATTCCTGTGGTTTCTGGTGGGTGTCGCATTTATCTGGCTGCTTACGGTTGCAGGCTTTTTTGAGGTGGATAAGAAACTTATTACAATAGCTTTTGTATCAACATGCGTGTTGTTTATTCCGCCATTAGGTATTTATCTTAAAGGAGATTTGTCAAAACCGTGGCTTAAGTACCTTTTTTTATCATTGATATGTATTGCTTCAGCAGTTATTATATCCTTTTTATCCTATCATGCAGTGTTTTTGTATGTAATTCCGTTGTTATTTGCCATACAGTACAGGAGAAGAAGTGCGATATGGTTTGTGTATGCAGTGAATACGGTTACCATGTTGATAAGTTCCCTGGTAAGTTTTTATTATGGAATCTGTGACCTGAATCTGCTTCTTCAGAGCCAGCATGTCAGAAGCTGGTATTTGGAAATTATAACGGAGAGCGCACTGAATATTCCGTTTAACGCCAATCCGGTATTTATTATCATTGTGTTTGAAGTATTTCCAAGAAGTATTATTCTGCTGGTATTTTCCATCATGATGCAGTATACGGTTGTCAGCAGCAATGAGGATGCCTTACGTATTGCACAGCTTACATATCTTAAGGAAACGGATACCAAGACCAGGGTTTTCAATAAAAACAAATATGAAGAAATGGTAAAGGAGTATTATCCAAAGATAGAACGGGTCGCAGTAGCATTCTGGGATTTGAATAACTTAAAGCTAATTAATGATAAATATGGACATGCCATGGGAGATAAGGTAATAGAAAAATTATCCTCCATCTTGTACGGACATTCCAGTGACAGATGCTGTGTATACAGAATCGGTGGAGATGAGTTTCTGATGATTATCGATAATCCGGCGCAGAATGAAGCGGAAAGTATTGTAAAGGCAGTAAAAGAAAAGCTGGAAGCAGATAATGAACGGAATAAGGTAAAGATATCCAGTGCGGTTGGTCTGGCTTTTGGAAGAGGAAATGATATTCTAAAAGTGGTAGAAGAAGCGGATGCCTATATGTATGAGAATAAGAAACTTAGCAAGGAGAGCAGAAAGTAATGGATATTTTTGTGATTGTGCTGGTTTTGATTATGGTATTTTTTGTGGCAGAATATGGACTATATCGCTTTGTCTTCAGCCATCCGTTTAAAAAACGACCAAATGCTCATCATATTCCGGAAAGCAATCTTTACAAAGCGTACAGGGATAAGATGTTGGAAGTAGTGCCCGAAACGGCCAGGACTCCCCATGAGGAAGTTAGTATTCAGTCATCGGATGGACGCAGATTATATGGGCAATTCTATTATTTGAAAAAAGATGCGCCGCTCATGATTTTCTTCCATGGGTATCATGGCGTATCTGCGTGGGACGGATATGGTTTTTTTAAAATTTGTAAGGATAACGGCATGAATATTTTGATGGTGGATGAGAGGGCGCATGGAAAGAGTGAGAGCAGTATTATCACATTCGGAGTGAAAGAAAGACAGGACTGCAAATTGTGGGCAGAATATGCCGCAAAGCGTTTTGGAAAAAATACGGACATTTTTCTAGCAGGAGTCTCCATGGGTGCGGCTTCGGTACTGATGGCTTCTGAACTTGGATTTCCGGAAAATGTAAGAGCCATTGTGTCAGACTGTGGATATTCGGAGTCTGCTGCCATTATAAAAGAAACCATAAGAAAGATGAGGCTTCCTGTTAAGCCGGTTTACCAGCTGGTTAATTTAAGCGCACATCTATTTGGACACTTTGATTTGGAAGAAACAACGGCTTTAAATGCCATAAAAAAAATAAAAATTCCGGTACTGTTTCTGCATGGCAGGCAGGATTCCATCGTACCGATTTCCATGTGTGAAGAATTATATGAAAACTGTGCAGGAAGAAAAGAAAAAGTGCTCATTGAATGTGCGAATCATGCGAACAGTGCCATGACAGATTATGAAACGTATGAAAAGGCAGTCATGGGATTTTTGATGAGGAGTCTTGCTGAGAAACGGGAAGCTTAGAAAAATTTTTGTTTTCCGACACGCTTATATTACCACGTTTTTGCCATTTTTTCAAGAATTGTAATGATAAAAAATATGTGATATTAAGAATTACACGGGTACGATTTTGTATTCGAAAATTTCATGGAAAGATGGTGAACATATTGGAAGAAAATAACTGGATGCAGCTTTTATCAGAAAAAAATCAGATTGATGCGATTCGAAAAACGAACCAGTATACACAGCAGTTTGGTCTGGTCCTTTCGGAAACAGAAATGGAACTTCTGGTACGGGAACGACGGGAAAGCTTAAAGGAACAGCAAAGAGTTGAGTTTGGCAGGGGAGTTCTGGAAAAACTGATCTATGCTTTTTGTGATTCTTCTTATATATGGCAGGAAAATTATGCAGATACCATAATGAGGCTGCAGGATATTTTTTATCTGTATAAAAATGAATCAATGGATGAACTGACAGATGACGAGCTGATTGGTTTTATGAGGGAAGCATTTGACAAGGAATGTCAGGGTTCTCTGGAGTATCTTGAGGATAGCTGTCTGGAGTCATTTGCACGAAAAATCCGATCCGGGACACATCAATTTATGGGAAGGCATGGAGAGGATGATGAATGATTTTCCCATGGAAGAATTAATTCCAATTGTTGCAGAATTAGCAGAAAAGTATACCTCTGGTGAAAGCAGTTCGGTTTCTTATGAGAGGGCAAGGGGATTGATGGAAGCCGTTATTTACTACATCAATGAGACCAGTCGGGAAAGGGAAGAAAACTGTCTTTTAAGGCAGGGAATGACGGTCAGGGAAAGATATGAGACAGGCTGCCGGATGGTGGTGGAAAAAGCAAAAAGAACCACAATACTGTATAATGAACTGATGCAGGATTTCTGGGATTTTGGAAATGAAAATTACCGGGATACGGTTACAAGGGCAATTCCGGGTTTCTTAAAATACTATGATCCAATGTTTGCACCACAGGAAACAATTATTACCATGGATTATCCAACGATTTGCCCCATCAGCAAAAGTACAGGAATTGATGCAGTTTATGAGTATGTAAGATGTATTCTTTGGGAGCAGAAATTTTTTCACGGATTTTCTGAAGAATATGTGTGTAGTGTTCTGGAAAGATATCATCGCGGTTATCAGAGACATTTTTTTAATCTTTGTGGTGTTTTTCTAAGATATGTGATATGGCAGCTGCTTATGGGAAAAAATGAGGAACAGGAAGAACGAAAAAAGATGGTTTCAAACTGCGGGAGTGAGGAACTGGAACAAATGCTGAAGGAAATTCTCCATCAGCTGATTGAAAAAGGACATGGAGAAGAGGAAGGATTCGAGGAATATCTGCAATATGAACTGAAAGATTTTGCATATGAACTTTCCAAAGGCATTAAAAATAAATATTTGGAAAAAGATATTGACTGTACGGTGGATAAGATATAAAATTGACCGTACAGTCAATTTTTATTTTATAAGAGGTGTTATGATTGAAACAGGAAGAAAAGACAGAAATAACCCGAAATAAAATTTATGTTGCAGCGATGGAAGAATTTGGGACGAATGGTTATGCGGCAGGCACTATCAATAATATTTGTAAGTCGGGAATCAATAAGGGATT